>CAZKCY010000055.1:5258-9793 GCA_964551155.1 uncultured Marinimicrobium sp.
GGGGGTCGTATCTACCGATCTGTTCGATGTAGCGGCCGTCACGCGGCGCGCGCCCATCGATCACAACCACGCGGTAATGGGGCGACTTGGTCTTGCCCATCCGCATCAATCTCATCTTGACGGCCATGCTCACCAACTGATGCATAGCCTCACTGTGGTAAACCAGGCCACATAGTTCCGCTGTCGCGCTCAGCTCTTTGCGCCGGTTTTCGTTTAGCTGGGTGCGTCTTAGTTGTTCGGCTTGTAGCTCCTGGAGTTCAAGCAGGTTCTTGACGCTGGTAATCAGCTTGTTGTCGTCCCAGGGTTTACCCAGGTAGTCGGCCGCGCCTTGCTTGACCAGCTCAATGGCGGTTTCAAGTTGGGTCCAGGCTGTAATCAGGATTATAGGCAAGTCGGGCCGCCGGGCTCTGATGGCGGTGAACAGCTGTTTGCCTTCTTCGCCCGAGGTGGTATCCCGGCTGAAGTTCATATCCTGCAACACCAGAGCAATATTAGGATCCTGCTCCAGGTGCAGGAGGCCAGCCTGGGGAGTAAGGGCCACTTCGCTGTCGATCCGGTGCAGACTCAGCAGCAGCTTTAGGGCCTTGCCCACTCCCGGGTTGTCGTCAATGATCAGAACGCGCTGCAAAGTGGTTCTCTCTTTCAGGCTATTTTATTGTTGTCGGTTTAGCGGTTGGCGACCGCCTCCTGAGGCGAAACCCGCGCCGCCCGTCGCGCTGGTGCCGCCGCCGCTAACAGGGTGATGACCAGCACCGCAACTCCTGCCAGGGGAATATACAGCCAGGGCAAAAACTCAAAGGCATAGTTGCGCACCAGATAATGACTGGCCCAGAAAGCAATCATAGCACCCAGGCCGGTGGCAGCGATAACCAACAGGGCGTTTTCAATCAGAAAGTAGCGCATGATCGCGGCTCTTGTTGCGCCCAGCGCGCGACGAATGCCGATTTGCTTGCGGCGCTGGTTGACCCAGAAGGTGGTGATGCCGACTATGCCCAACATATTGATAAAAATCAGCAAAGAGATCACCAACGTTAATAGGATGATCATCGCGTAGTCGGAGCTATAGTGGTTGGCGCGCATGATTTCGAGAGTCTGCTCGTTGCTCACTATACGGCTCGGATCTTGAGCCCTGAGCTCTGGTACGGCGGTAGCGAGCACAGTTTCACGGTCTTCGCTTTGGCTGCGAATCAGGTAATAGATCCGATCGTTGTCACTGAGCGCCGAGACAAACAGGTTCTGATAAGCCAATTCATTGTTGGGGAAAGGGCCCAAAGCATCTTTCACCACGCCCACTATATGAATGGGAATCTGGCCGCCGCCATAAACGGTTTTGCCAACTGCGGACTGGTCCGGAAATAGCGATTTGGCTACCGACTCCGTGGCTATGGCAAAAACGCTGGAAGGGTTTGCTCGGGGGGCGAGGTAAGTGATTTCTTCGGGCCTAAAGTTGCGTCCCTCCAACAGTTCCAGACCCAAGGTGTCGAGCGTGCGGTGATCGATTTGGATGATACCGGTGGGGATCATGTTCGACATCGAAGATTCTCCCTGTCGGGTGCTGATCCCGCTGCTTGAGCCGGAATTGGAAAAGGGGACGTCGGAAATCGGCGCCGCCTGCTGTACGCCAGGAATAGTGCTAAGAGCGGCTAGATCGCGCTCGATCACATTTTCCATGGCGCCGCTGGTGTCACTTTCCTTGGTCTCGATTCTGGAAACTCGTTGATAGTCAAATCCTGCGGGCCGGGAAATGTGCTCGACTCTCTGCTGGATAAAAAACAAGGCGTTGCTGACGATGGCGATACTCAACGCCAGCTGAGCGATTATCAGCAAGGGGCCAATTTTACTGCGCCACAAGCTTTTGATGATGGGGGAGAGTTCTAACATGACGGAGTGCTCCTGAAGGCGACAGTGTTATTGGGTTTTCAAATAGCGAGAAGGCTGGGAGCGCGATACTTGCCAGGCGGGTATCACTCCGCTCAGCAAGCTACTTGCCAGAGCCAGCACCAAAGCCGCCAATAGAGTGAAGCCACTCATAACCGCTACCGCATCATAGTTGTCGTATAGATTGCGGATGCCGGCAAGGCCCAGTGATGAAAGTGCCAAGCCTAAAAGACCGCCTGCCAAACCAATGGCCGCCGCCTCGGTCAGATGTTGGACAAAGATCGCGCTCCGACTGGCTCCCAAAGCCCGGCGTAAACCGGCTTCCGGTGCCTTGCGCAGGAACTTGGCCAGCAGCAGCACTACCGCATTGACTAGACATACCAACAAAAAGGCCAGCGCCAGAGCCACCAAAATTTTATTGTCTTTGGAAACGACTTCATTGATCTCAAGCCATTGCTCAGGCGTGCTCAATACAAACTTAAGTGGCCGCTCAAATCGGCCCAGCTGCTTCTGCTCGTTGATGTAATTACGCAGATACTGGCTGAAACTTTGAAACTGTTCTTCGTCGGTCAGCGATACCCAGGCCTGCACCCAGACTCTCTCGCTCTGCAAATGCTGAGCATGGGTAGGGGTGTCCTCGTATTTCCATCCGCTCATGTCTCCCCAAATGGGAAAGTTGCGCCGCTCAAAGTTAAAGAAAGGTGCGTAGATTTGCGGAGGGCCGGCAAAGCCACCGGTGTTCAAATCGTAGACGTTTGGAATCATCGACCAGTTGTCGGTCACGACGCCCACGATGGTGTAGATTTCCCCTTCCAGCAAAATGGGTTCGCCCACCGAATTCGCACCATCGAAATAGCGGTTGTTCATACCTTCGGAAATAACCGCCAGCTGCTCACCGTTTTGATCGGCGCTGTCACTCCAGGGGCCGCCATGTATGAACTCGACATCGAACAGATCGAAAAAACTATTGGTGGTTAGGCGCGATGCGTGGATCGACGGCTCGACATCCGAATCGGGGCGTTCTAGGGTTAGGCCAACGCGAGCCATTACCAGAGTCTGATCGGCTTGGTCCGCGTTGTAGATGGCCTTGGCATCTTTGTAGGTCAGATTAACCGGCACCGCGTTGGCCGCATAGAATTCAAACTCGGGGCTCCAGCTGTCCAGTTGCAAGCGGAACAGCGAGTCGTTTTTGTGTGCCATAGGGTTGCTGGCGATTACCGAATAGAGCGTCAAGGTGGTCAGGCTGGCGGCTATGCCGGTGGCTATGGCAATCACCATCAGCCCCGACAGCACCGGGGTTTTTTTAATGCTGAGCCAGGCGAGCTTTATATAGTATTTCCACATAGTCGTAGTCCTCAGTGCGCTTAGAGCGCTTCCTCCACCAGTTGATTTGCGTTCTGGCTCAGGGCCTTGCGCGGCTCGTAGATTTCAAAGTCGGTCACTTCGCCATCGACGATCTGGATATTGCGCTGCGCGCGGCGGGCCAGATCGGGATCGTGAGTCACCATGATGATGGTCATGCCTTGAGCATTGATTTCCGCGAGCATGTCCATCACCTGGCGAGCCATCAGCGAATCCAGGTTGCCGGTAGGTTCGTCGGCAAGTAAAAAGGCCGGATCGCCGGCAAGTGCCCGGGCTATCGCCACTCTCTGTTGCTGACCGCCGGAGAGCTGCCCGGGCAGGTGTTTCTGCCGGGAGGCAAGGCCCACTCTTTCGAGAGCTTCTTGGATACGTTTTTTGCGCTCGCCCGCTTTCATGCCTCGGTAGCGCAAGGGCACTTCGACGTTGTCGTAGATATTCAGGTCGGGGATCAGATTGAAGCCCTGGAAGATAAAGCCGATTTTTTCATTGCGCAGCTGAGAGCGGGCATTGTCATTAAGCCGGCTGACATCTTGGCCGTCCAGGTGATAGCTGCCGCCCTCAAAACTTTCCAACAGTCCGGCAATGCTGAGAAAGGTGGTTTTCCCCGAGCCGGAGGGGCCGGTAACGGCGACAAATTCGCCTTGGTTAACCTGCAGGCTGAAGTCCCGCAGGGCGTGGGTTTCGATCATATCGGTGCGGTAGATTTTTTTAACCGATTGCATTTTTAGCATGGAAGTTTCCCTCTGTTGTCTTACGTACACGTCTCTGGCACATCAGTTACTAACCAGAATATTTTCATCATCCGCTGCGAGCTCGAGCGAGGACACAACTAGCCTGTCACCCTCTGCGAGGCCTTCGAGTATTTCTATATGGCTGAGGCTTCTGCCGCCCAGGGTTACCGGCAATTTCTGCAGTCGCTCGTCTTCTAGTTTGAAGACATAGCCACGGAAATTATCGAAATAGGGACCGCGTTTTACCATCAAGGTATCGGGGCGGTTCTCGAGTAGAATGCGGGCGGTCAAACGCTGGTTTTGGCGCAAATTGGCCGGAGCCTCGCCGACAAAACGAATCCGCGCGCTTACTTGTCCCTGGACGACTTCGGGGGATATGGCGGTAACCACGCCCGGATGCTCCTGACCGTTCAAACGAATCTGCACATCCATCATAGCTGCGAGCTCGCCAGCCAGCCCTTCGGCCACTTGGGCTTCGATTTCATAAGCGGTGAGGTCGACGACAGTGATCAACGGCTGGTTAGGCGCGACGGCCTGCTTTTGGTTGACCTCGATGTTGCCAAC
>CAZKCY010000056.1:0-9781 GCA_964551155.1 uncultured Marinimicrobium sp.
ACCGAGTACTGCTATCAATGAAGTGGTATCAACACCGAGTCGATCGAGTGAAGCAACGATGACGAAGATCAGCAATATGGCTTTGGCAATCGCCTGGATGAATTCGATCAGAATCAAATCGAGTTTGGTGCGGGTCAAGGCCTTGCCCAGAAGGTTGACCAGCAGCTTTACCACCAACAAGCCGATAAGGAAGATAATCACCGCGGTGATTATGTTGATGCCCCAGGGAATCAAGTAAGTTTGCAAAAAATGGGTCATCTTTTCGCTGTCGAACATAGAGGATTCCTTTGCTAAAAAATGTAGAGTTTAACGACCAGTGTAGTCGGAAAGACCGCGCCCTGCTAATTCAAATCAGGCGCGGCGCTGGTCGTGACCAGAACTTTTAGGAAATGGAGCCGGTGGTGCGCACCCTCTTGCTGCCCTTAACGGGGCGGGTTTTACGAGCCTCTTGGCGACGCTCAATGCCGGTGTCGATCACGTTCTTCAGCGCGATGAGAAAGCCGGCAACGATAAAAGCTCCCGGCGGCAATATCGCCACCAGAAACCCCGGATAATTTTCAAACAGGGTCAGAGTCCAGCCGCTGGCACCTTCACCGAACAATAAATGCATATCGTTAAACAGGGTGCCGTTGCCAAGAACTTCCCGAACAGAGCCCACGGCCAGCAGCACCAGCAGAAAGCCGAAGCCCATGGTCAGGCCGTCCACCGCTGAAGGCAGCAGGCTATTCTTACTGGCAAATGCATCCGCCCGGCCGAGAATGGCGCAGTTGGTAACGATCAGCGGAATGAAAATCCCCAGTATGGTGTAGAGCTCGTAGGTGTAAGCGCGCATCAACAGTTCGATGCAGGTAGTCAACGCAGCGATGATCATCACAAAGGCGGGCAGGCGCACGGCGTCGCTGACGGTTTTGCGAATCAACGATACGATGATGTTGGAACTGGTCACCACCAGAAGTGTGGCCAGACCCAGGCCTAGGGCATTGACCACCGAGCCGGTGACCGCCAACAGCGGGCAGAGCCCGAGCAATTGCACCAGAGCTGGGTTGTTGGTCCAGAGGCCGTTCTTACTGATCTCGCCGTAATTGACTGCTTCGCTCATAAAATTTCTGCCTGGTCATTCGCGCCGCTAGTTGAGTTCACGCTTCCGGATCTTCGCTTGCCGAGGTCTCATCGGATTCGGGAAACAAGAGCCCGCGGTATTCCTCGACAAATTCCAGCACTCGGCGTACCTGGTTGACCACCGCGCGAGGAGTAATGGTGGCGCCGGTAAACTGATCGAAAACCCCGCCGTCTTTCTTCACCTGCCAGTCTTCTTCTGGCGGTTGGCCGAGCGCTTTTCCTGCGAAGGTCAGAATCCAGTCGCTTTTTTTCAGCTCGACTTTGTCGCCCAGGCCAGGTGTTTCGTTGTGGTTTAGCACCCGTACGCCAGCGACCGAACCATCGCGATTGACGCCCACCAGCATGCGAATCGCGCCGCTGTAACCATCAGGTGCTACGGCAGGAATGATCGCAGCGATCACTTTGCCCTGGTTGCGTGCCAGATGAATGTCGCCGCCGCTCTTAAGACCCAGCTGTTCCCAGGCTTCGGGGGGCACCGGAATAGTGTCCTGCAGTAAGTCGTTAGTGTGGCTCTGGCGCGGCACAATTTCAAACAATGCCTGCTGCGCGGCCAAACGTTCGGCGTCGGCGATCTTGTCGCGGGTCAGCTGGTAAGTGCTCGCCAGAACACCGGCGGTCACCAACGCGAAGGCGGCCAGCAGAAGGCTGTTTTTTCCTATCGAGCTGCCGAGCATCAGGGCTCCTCCTTGGCGGTGGCTTTACGGCTTTTGGCGTGCCCGTAGGTGCGCGGCACTGTGTAATAGTCGATAAAAGGTGCGGCGAAATTCAGTAGCAAGACGGAAAAGGCGACCGCGTCCGGGTAATTGCTCCAGTAGCGCATCACATAGAGCAAAACGCCGATAAGGGCGCCGTAGATCATCCGGCCGCGGTTGCTCACCGCCGAACTGACCGGGTCGGTGACAATAAAGAAGGCACCCAGCATGGTGGCACCGGAGAGCAGATGAAACAGCGGCGAACCGCCACTGTTGGAGCTGCCACCGTCGTAAAACAGCGCCGCCATCAGCGTCAGGGCTAGCAGCATGCAGATAGGCGCATGCCAAGTGAAGACCCGTTGATAGAGCAGGAATAAGCCGCCAGCGAGAAACGCCAGGTTGACCCATTCCCAGCCGGCCCCGGCCCAGAGGCCGGCGCTCAAAGTCGGATCGCTGGCGTAGATGCTATCCAGCAGCTGGCTGCTGTTCTGTTTGATGGTATCCAGGGGCGTGGCAGCGGTATAACCGTCGATGGGCGCACCCAGCCAGATTTTCTTCAGCCCTTCGATCAAGCCCACTGGCTCATGACCGGATAGCGTGACCGGTGCGGCCCACTGGGTCATGGCCACCGGAAAGGAAATCAGCAGAATGACATAGCCCACCATGGCGGGGTTGAAGGGGTTGTAACCCATGCCGCCGTAGAGTTGCTTGGCCAGAATGATCGACAGGGCTGCGCCGGTCACCACCAGCCACCAGGGGCAGTAGGGCGGCAGCGCCAGGCCCAGCAATACGCCGGTAACCAGGGCACTGCAGTCGCGCAGGTAAAACATTACCGGGCGCTTGCGCAGCTTCATCACCAGAGCTTCCGAGGCCAGAGCGGTGGCGCTGGCGAGCAGCACATTGAAAATGCTGCCCCAGCCAAAAAACAGCGTTAAGGCGGCCAAGCCAGGCAGGGTTGCCAGAACCACCAGGCGCATGATCTGGCCCGAGGAGCGCGCTGAATGAGTGTGTGGCGAGGTTACCCTTAGCATCGATATTCAATCTCTGGTTTTGGTTGCGCCAGTTAAAACTGGCCTAGCAGGCTGAACAAGGTTACTGTTGATCGGTCATTTGCTTGAGTTTGTCTTCCAGCTTGGTGACCCCGGCGCGGAAGGCGTCGACATTTTCATCCTCCGCCGCTTCGGCTTTGGCGAGCCGCTCCCGGGCTTTTTCCAGGCGTGCCTTGAGCGAGTCGATCTGGTTTCTGAGCTTGTCTTCCGCGCTCATGGTGGCCATGGTCTGGGCCTTGGCTTTGGCACGCTCAATCGCCTGGCTGGCCAAATCGTTTTCGCTGCGCGAGGCCGAGCTGGGCTGGGCCACTGTGCTCGGCACGACTTCGTCGAGCTCCTGTTGGGCGGCGGCGATCTTTTCCTTTAGCTTATCCACGCCCTGCTGCAAAGCTTCGGCTTTGTCGCTGCCTTGGGCGCGTGCCTCTTCGGCTTTTTCTTCGGCCTTGGCCAAGCGCTTGTAGAGCGATTCCAGATTGGCGCGCAGCTTGTCTTCCGGCGACATGTGTAGCTTGGCTTGGGCCCGGGCAATGGCGGCGGAAACCGGGTCATCGGTTTTGGCCGGCTCTGTGGCAGCGCTCGATTCCCGAAATTGTGCCAGGCGTTTTTCCGCCTCGCTGACTTTCAACTCGGCCTGCTTGATACGCGCTTTCTGTTTCTCCAACTGTTCGGCGCTGACTTCGACGCCGGGTTCATTGGCCACTAACGGCTGCTGGGCTTTTTCCAGGCTGTCCCGGGCCGCCACCAGTTTGCGCTCAAGCTTGGCCTCCTGAACTTCCAGGGTTGGCTGATTGGGCTCCACTTGCGACAGCGCCGTGGACATCGGATTCGGCGCTTTGCTCGGCTCGGACTCGGCCACTGGTTCAACGCCAGTGCTGGCGTCGGTTTTCTTACCGGCTTTCTCGTCGGCCAGCTTGCGCTTGGCTTCTTCGGCGGCTTTTTTGCGCGCCACGCGCTTGGCTTCTTTGTCTGCCTCTTCTTTGGCAATGCGCTCCTGACGGAACTCAAAGCGCCGGCGGGCGCGATCGGATTTGGCCTTTTCCTGCTGTTGCAGCCGAATGGTGCCTTTGGCCGCTCGATAGTATTGCACCAGCGGGATGCTGCTGGGGCAGACGTAAGAGCAGGCGCCGCACTCTATGCAGTCGAACAGGTTATGGGCTTGCAGCTTTTCGTACTCTTCCGCCTGGGCGTACCAGAACAGCTGCTGTGGCAGCAGGCTCGCCGGGCAGGCCTCGGCGCAAAGCCCGCAGCGAATGCAGGCCTGGGCCGGTTGCGGCGGCGGCAGCTCTTTTTTGCTGGGCGCCAGTATGCAGTTGGTGGTTTTGATCACCGGTACCGAGGGCTCGGGCAGTGAAAAACCCATCATGGGGCCGCCCATCACCAGGCGCGAAGCTTTTTTGGCATCGAAGCCGTGCTTCTCGAGCAGGTAGTCGATCGGCGTGCCCAGCAGCACTTCGACATTGCGCTGGGTCTCCAGAGCCTCGCCTACCAAAGTAGTGATGCGCGATACCAGAGGCTCGCCAAAGCGAACCGCGCGGTAGACCGCCACGGCGGTGCCGACGTTCTGGCACACCACGCCTATGCCGGCGGGAATCTGGCCGCTGGGCACTTCCCGGCCGGTCAGAATCTGAATCAGCTGCTTCTCACCGCCGGAAGGATATTTGGTGGGGAAAGACACCACCTGTACTTCGGTGCCGGCGGCGGCTTTTTCCAGCGCGGCAATGGCTTTGGGCTTGTTGTCCTCTACCCCGATCAGCAGATGCTCGGGGTAGCCGAGTAATTTGGCCAGCAGCAAAGTGCCGGCCACCAATTCGTCGGCCTTGACCTGCATCAGCATGTCGTCGGCGGTAATATAGGGCTCGCACTCGGTACCGTTCAGAATCAGCGTATCGATTTTGTGGTCGGCGCGCGGATTCAGTTTGACCGAAGTGGGAAAGCCCGCGCCGCCCAAACCGGCAATGCCGGCCGCGCGAATCTTATCCAGCACCAGGCTCTTGTCGAGATTCAGATAATCTTCGCAGGCTTCCAGTTGCACCCACTCATCCCGGCCATCGGGTTCGATCATTATGCAGCGGGCGGTCATGCCCGATGGGTGGGGAATCAAATGGTCTTCAATCGCCGTAACCTTGCCCGAAGTGGGCGCATGCACGCGCGCACTGAAGACCCCGTCGGCGTCGGCAATCAACTGACCGCCCAGCACTTGTTGGCCCACTTGCACCACCGGTTTGGCCGGCGTGCCAATGTGCTGGTTAAGGGGCAGGATTAACACCGGCGGCAGCTCTACTCGCCCTAGAGGCAATTGAAGCGACTGCTCTTTGTTCTCGGGCGGGTGAACGCCGCCGGGGATGTCCCAAACTTTGATTAAACTACCCATTAAGCCGCTTTACCTGTGTCGCCACCGCTGCGATCGGTGGCAATGATATTGATAGCCTGTTCTTCGACGGGAATTGGCTTGTGCCACTTCCACTCTTTGAGTGTTGGTTCGACCGGCACCATGTCGATGCAGTCCACCGGGCAGGGCTCGACACACAAGTCGCAACCGGTGCACTCGTCGATGATGACCGTGTGCATCTGCTTGGCCGCGCCGAGAATGGCGTCTACCGGGCAGGCCTGCAGGCACTTGGTGCAGCCGATGCATTCGTCTTCGCGAATGTAGGCAACCTTTTTAACTTCGGACTCTTCGCCGTGCTCTTCGTCGAGAGAGGGCGCCTCTACATCCAAAAGGTTGGCCAAGGCATTGATGGTGCTCTGGCCGCCGGGCGGGCATTTGTTGATGGCATCGCCGTTGGCAATGGCCTGGGCATAGGGCCGGCAGCCGGGGTAGCCACACTGGCCGCACTGGGTCTGGGGCAGCAGATCGTCGATCTGCTGTACTATGGGGTCGCCCTCGAGTTTAAAGCGCACGGCGGCAAAGCCCAGAATAGCGCCAAAGACCAGCGCCAGGCCGATCAGTGCTATCAGGGCGGATGCCACTGGATTCTGTGCTATCAGTTCAAACATAATTTAACGGCTATCAGTAAAGTGTCATCGCTCTGTAGCGGGACGCCGGAAGCGGGCGGGTATTTCACAACACGCATAAATACATCCCTGTAGCTCTCTGTCGAGGTCCCTCTCTCCAGAGGTTGTGAAATACCCGCCCGCTTCCGGCTGAGTGCCAAATTCAAAGTTGGGTGGTCGGACCACACAAAAATCTAAAAAGCTTTTAAACCAATCCACCAAAACCCATAAACGCCAGCGACATAAGGCCGGCGGTAATCATGCCGATAGCGGCGCCTTTAAAGGGCACTGGCACATCGGCCACCGCCAGGCGCTCGCGCATGGCGGAGAATAAAATCAGCACCAGCGAAAACCCCAGGGCCGCGCCAAAGCCGAAAATTGTCGATTCAAAAAAACCGTGGCTCTTGTTGGTGTTCTGCAAAGCCACACCCAGCACTGCGCAGTTGGTGGTGATCAAGGGCAGAAATATGCCCAGCACCCGGTACAACAACGGGCTGGTTTTTTCGATAAACATCTTGGAAAACTGCACCACCACCGCGATCACCAGAATGAACGAGATAGTGCGCATGAATTCGATATTCAAAGGCGTCAACACCCAGGTGTTAATCAGGTAGCTGCACACCGAGGCCAAAGTGAGCACAAAGGTGGTCGCACCGGCCATCCCAATGGCGGTTTCCAGTTTGTTGGACACGCCCATAAAAGGGCAGAGTCCGAGAAATTGCACCAGCACAAAATTGTTCACCAAAATGGTGCTGAGCAGAATCACCAGGAATTCAGTCATGCCAGTTATCCCGTGTGTGGGGCGCCTCTTTATGGGGCCGCCTCTTTGTGAGTGCACCTGGGCTCGAGGGCCATTATCGTCAACCGCCCGGCACTGTTCAATCTAAAGGGCGCTGTTGATTAGGCTGTTTAACTATATGCTTATATCGGGTCGAAGAAGGGCAAACGGGATACGGAGGACGCGATAGTCGTTCTACCAGTTGGTGTTATGCGTTCCCCCTTCCCCGTCACCCGTTCCTCGGCGTTTACATCACTCGCTGACCCGGCTTGGCGCCGGTATGCGGCTCCAGGATGTGGATGTCTTTGCCGCCGGGGCCGGCCGCCAGAACCATGCCTTCACTGACGCCGAACTTCATCTTGCGCGGCGCCAGGTTGGCCACCATGACCGTGAGCTTGCCTTCCAGATCTTCAGGCTGGTAGGCGCTTTTAATACCGGCAAACACATTGCGGGTTTCGCCTCCCAGATCCAATGTCAGGCGCAGCAGTTTATCGGCACCTTCCACATGTTCGGCCTTGGCGATCAGCGCCACGCGCAGATCCACTTTGGCGAAGTCGTTGAAGTCGATCTGTTCGGCAATTGGCTCGTCGGCTAAAGGACCGGTGATTTGGGGCGCTGCGTCTTCTTTACTGGCTTCGATCATGGCATCTACCTGGTCTTTTTCGACTCTAACCATCAGTGGTTGGAAGGCGTTAATGGAGTCTCCGGCGCGAAATTCCAGCGGCGTTTGCCAGCTTAGGGTTTCGCCCAGGAAGGTCTCGGCTTTTTCCGCCAGCTGCGGCACTACCGGCTTGAGCCAGGTGACCAGCGCCCGGAAGCAGTTCAAGCCCTGGGTGCAAATGGCCAGCACTTCGGCTTCTGAACCTTCCTGCTTGGCCAGCTTCCAGGGTTCCTTGGCGGCTATGTATTCGTTGGCGGCGTCGGCCAGGGCCATGACTTCGCGCATGGCTTTGCTGAATTCGCGCGCCTCAAAGTGCTCGGCGATAACCTCATTGGCGTCGACAAATTGCTGCCAGAGCTGGGGTTCGGCAATCTCGCTCGCCAGAGTGCCGCCGGCCTTGTTGACGAACTTGGCGGTGCGGCTGGCGATATTGACCACCTTGCCCACCAGGTCGCTGTTGACCCGCTGGATAAAGTCGTCCAGGTTCAGGTCCAGGTCGTCCACCGCGCTGGTGAGCTTGGCGGCAAAGTAATAGCGCAGATAATCCGGGTTCAGGTGCTCTAGATAGGTGGCGCCATTAATAAAAGTGCCGCGCGACTTGGACATTTTCTTGCCGTTGACGGTCACGAAGCCATGCACACAGATTTTGGTGGGCGTGCGCAGTTCGGCCGAATGCAGCATAGCGGGCCAGAAAAGGGCATGGAAGTTAACAATATCCTTGCCGATGAAGTGATAGACCTCGGCGTCGGAATCTGGCTTCCAATAGTCCAGCCAGTTGCCGTCGCTGACGTCGAGCAGGTTTTTCAAACTGGCGATATAGCCGATGGGGGCATCCAGCCAGACGTAGAAAAACTTGCCGGGTTGCCCGGGAATTTCAAAGCCAAAATAGGGTGCATCGCGGGATATGTCCCATTCTTGCAGATCGCTTTCCAGCCACTCGGCCACTTTGTTGGCTACTTCGTTCTGCAAATGACCGGCGCGGGTCCATTGCTTCAGAAAGTCGCCGAACTCGGGCAGCTTGAAGAAAAAGTGCTCCGACTCGCGCGGCACCGGCGTGGAGCCAGACAGCGCCGATACAGGGTCGATCAACTCCATGGGCGAATAAGTGGCGCCGCAGGCTTCGCAGTTGTCGCCGTACTGGTCGGGGGTTTTGCACTTGGGGCAGCTACCCTTGATGTAGCGATCGGCCAGAAACAGCTGCTTCTCGGGATCGAAGGCCTGGGTGATCTGGCGCCGGGCTATGTGGCCTTTGGCGTCCAGGCGTTGGTAAATCAGCTCCGCCAGCTCGCGGTTTTCGCTCGAATGGGTGGTGTGATAATTGTCGTGCCGGATCAGAAAACCTTCGGAGACCGCCTTGTGGCTGGCCTGCATATTGGCGATATGTTCTTCCGGGCTGATGCCCAGCTGTTCCGCCTTGAGGGTGATGGCGGTGCCGTGGGCGTCGTCGGCGCAGACGTAGAGGCAGTCGTGGCCGCGCAGCTTCTGGAAGCGCACCCAGATATCGGTCTGGATCTGCTCCATTATATGGCCCAGGTGCAATTCGCCGTTGGCGTAGGGCAGGGCACTGGTAACGAGAATTTTACGCTGTTGAGTCATAAAAATCGGTAAATATAGGGCGGTTAGGCCTGGATTCGGCGCAAATAGGGGCCGAACCGGCGCAAAAAGGAGGCGCACTATAGCATTTTTTGCCGCAATCATCAGGTGCCCGGAAGGAAACTTGAGTAGCGCGCTTGGTTTTTGTAGCCTGAGCTCCAATAATGAACAGAGTTTCCGCTAAGGATGGGGTCCAAGCTGCGCTTGTACACTCCATGCCTTAGCGGTTTTAAATGTGAGAAATTAGGTGATTCAGTATGGCGGCTCCATCGGTTCAGGAAATTCGCAGGGTCCTCGCAGGCATTCACGAGCCCACGCTTGGGAAAACTTTTGCCGAGCTGGGCATCGAGCCCGAAGTAAAGGTCGAGGGCGAGGAGGTCAGCGTTTCCCTAACCCTGGGTTACCCCGCCGACAGTCTCAGTCAAGCGTTGGCCGAGGCCATCAACAGAGCTCTGGCTGATCTGCTAGGCAGCGCCAAACTGTCGGTGGAGATCGGTTGGGAGGTACCGGCCTGCGGCGGCGCCAATATCGATGAGCGCACTCCCGGGGTGAAGAATATCATTGCCGTGGCCTCCGGCAAGGGTGGTGTGGGCAAATCCACCACCGCAGTCAACCTGGCCCTGGCCTTGGCCGCCGAAGGCGCCCGGGTCGGGATACTCGATGCCGATATTTACGGCCCCAGCCAACCGCAGATGCTGGGCGTGGGCCAGCGGCGCCCCGAGATAGTCGAGCAGGACGGCAAGCAAATGATGATTCCGATCGAGGCCCACGGCATCCAGTCGATCTCCATGGGTTATCTGGTGACCGAACAGACCCCTATGGTCTGGCGCGGCCCCATGGTCAGCGGCGCTCTGCAGCAGTTGCTGGGGCAGACTCGCTGGGATCAGGTGGATTA
>CAZKCY010000057.1:0-5890 GCA_964551155.1 uncultured Marinimicrobium sp.
ACCAGAGCCAAGCCCGAACTTCAGTCTCTGGCGGCGCATACCCGCCGGGACGCTCGAACCCAGGAGCCGATCCCAAAGCGCCAGACAGGTACCGAAATTGCGGTCTCGGTGTTCGGGTGCGCTGCTGTGGTGAATCTGGTGCTGGGCGGGGCTGATCAGCCACTTTTCCAGAGCGCCGAAACTGAGCCAGATATGGCTGTGGCGCAAATTGGCGCCGAAGAAATTAAACGCAAAACCGAGCATATCAACCCCCAGCACATCCAGGCCGCTGAGCTTGCGCCCAAACAAATACACAAACACCCCGCTAACCAGACCGAAGACCACCAGACCGCGCAGGTAGTAGAGCGTCATTTCCAAGGGGTGAACCCGGTGCAAGGTCAGTGGCGTCAAACCGGTAGCGCTGTGATGCACTCGGTGCAGGCGCCAGAGCCAGGGCACCTTGTGCATGGCCAGATGCAGGCTGAAACGACTCAGATCCTCCACCAGGAAAAAACACAATGTATAGAGCCCGGCGATCGCCAGCCAGGGCAGGTCGATAACCGGCGCATCGCCCAACTGCCCTTGTAGAAACCGCGCCACCACCAGGGTGGCCGCCAGATGCGAGCCCAGCAGCGGAATCACCAATGCAACACGCAGTAAGCTATTGCCCAGCAAAAACGCCAAATCCGTGAGACTGGAAGAATTGAACCAGTAAGCGCGGGAAAAGAAGGCACGCATCAGGTAGCGGCGAAACGGCAGTCGCCTGGCGCGCTGGCGGTACTGAAGGTAAAGCGCGCCGGCGGCCAGCGCGGCCGCCGATACCCAAAACAGCCAGAACAGCCGGCTACTGGGCTCCAGGGTGTACTGCAAAGGCGCGCTCAGGCCTCGATAGAGGGAGTCGAAATTCAAACTCTGTTCATACCAAGGCATGGCCGCACCTCAATCACGAGCTGATATCAAAAGCGGTAGCTTGCACCCAATTTAAATGAGCGGGGCTGATTGGGGCGCGCACCAAAGGGCTTGCGGGACACCACTTCCAACTCGTCGGTGAGGTTTTCGCCCACCAGTTGCAGGCTCAGTTCATCGCTCAGATCGTAGCTCAACGCCAGGTCAGCGGTTACAAAGGCTTCGGTAGCTTCGCCTTCGACATGAGCGCCCTGCCCCGGCTCGTCGCGCATGGCGCCGTGATAATCCAGTGCCAGATGCAGCGCCCAGCGGCTGCCCTGCAAACCGGTCAACAGTCGCCCCTGATGCTCGGGCAAGTAAGGCAGCTCATCGCCACTGCGCACCAGACCCCACTGAGAAAAGCCGGAATTGAAATCGGACTGAAACGCGGTCTCGGTATAGGTGTAAACCAGCTCGAGCGGCACAATCAAATGGCCCAGTTGCCAAGCATAGCTGCCGGTCAATTCCAGGCCGGCCACCTCAACGCTGCCACCGTTGAATTCATCCCCGACCTCACACCCGGAGTCGGAAACCCGGCAGCGGCCCAGCAGGTTGCTGTAATCGCTGAAAAAGCCAATGGCGTCCAGACTCAAATCGCCCTGTCGATAGCGCAACCCGTACTCGTAATTGATGCTCTCTTCGGGCTCAACCTCGTTCGAAGCGCCCGGCCCGTTGGGGGAAAAGCCTTTGTTGACGCCCACCAGCAAGCCCAACTCGTCGGCCAATTGATAGAAGACCCCGACCCCGGGAATAACCACTGTCTCGGTATTAGTCTTCAGGCTATCGGTCAAGTGATTGTCCAGCTCGCCTTCGATGCGCTCGGTGCGCACTCCCAGGTTGACCCGCCAATCACCGTAACTGATCTGATCGCTGATATAGAGCGCCCAGGCATCGGTCTGGGCTTTGTTCAAGGCTTTTTTGGGCCTATCGGTCACCCCGTCGAACACCAGCTCGCCGTCCTGCATCAGGTAACCGCGCACCCGGTGATCGCGCTCCACGTAATCGTGGTGAAAGCGCAGCCCGGCTTCCAATTTGTGCTGGAAGGCACCTAGGCCCAGCTCGTAGTCGGCGCTGACTTCAATACCCTGGGAACCATACTCACGGGCGTTGTTGGTAACATCCAGGGTCTGCTCCAGGCTGCCGTCGGAGTCTACTTCACCGCGCAGTAACGCCAGGCGGGTGGGGAAGCTATCGGCGTATTCAAAAATTTGCGCCGCGCTGAGACGGTTCCGGTAAGGATCTTCCTCGGGCGCAAGCTCCGCGGGAAAGAAGCCGTCGAACTTGTCCCACTCCCGGTCGAAACGATTCATATAGGCGCGCGTGGTCAGGCTCAAACTGCCGACAAAATCCACATGGTGAAGCGCATGTACCTGGGTGTGTTCGGAGGTGAACTCATCCCGCGCGCTGGCCGCGTAACGGCGCAAGGGATTGGCCGCAAAGTCGGCTTCGGTCAAACCCAGATAGGTTTCATCGGAAACTTCGTCGGCGTAGCCCAGCTTGAGTTCGAAGCGCTGGGCAATAGCCGCGCCGGGCCGGCTGCGCCACTGCAGCTTGGTGTTGAGGTCGTTGCGCTCAAAACCGGTTTCACCGCCGCCATCGAGCTGCTTAAAGCCGTCCGCGCCATAGCGCAGCGCGTCAATCCAGTAACCGAACTGGTCGCCGGAGTCGCCGTAAAACAGGCGGCCTTTGTGGTAATGGTCATTGCCGTAGGTCAGGCTCAGCTCGCCGGTTTGAGTTGTGGGAACCGGCTGGGTCACCATGTTCAAAGCCCCACCTACCGTGTGGGGGCCGTAGTGAATAGAGGCGGGGCCCTTGAACACTTCCACCGCGCTCATTCGACTGACGTTGGGAAGGTAGTAGGCGGCGGGTGCCGAATAGGGCGCCGGGGCAATCAGAATGCCGTCTTCCATCAAGGTGATTTTCTGGCTGCGCTCGGAGGTGGCGCCGCGAATGCCGATGTTGGGTCTCAGGCCATAGCCGTCTTCAAAGCGAATGTAGACGCCCGGCACCTGGCTCAGCAAATCATTGAGATCGGTAACATCGAACTGTTCTATGGCCTCTTGGTCGACGAAACTGGCCGAACCCGGCAAGGTGCGAATGGCTTCGCGTCCGCCGGTCACCAGAACCTCCTGGTAGAGTCCGGGAAATTCAAGTTTTGGCGCTTGGGTCTGGGTTTGATCTGGGGTTTGAGCCTGGGCGGCGCCGGCCAAAACCAGCACCGCGGTCAGCGCGCTTGTCGCATAACGCATAGGGAATCCTTTACTCGAAAACAGGTTGCAATAATCGATGAGGGCCATTAATCGTTGTCCGACTGAGCCCGCTCGGGCAGATCGATATCGACGATAGTGACAAAATCCGTGCGCATGGCGTCGGTAATGCGCTTGAGCAAGCCGTGCAGACTGCAGGCCGACACCTCCTGATGCGTGAGCGGATTGGCCGCGCTGTTGGCACAGGCACTCTGATTCTCGCCCTCGGCCAGCGCCTGGGTCTGCTGATAGAGAGAGGTGTCGATCTGATCGATCAGCGCCAGGGCGTCGTCAATCTGATCGTTGAAGCGCTCCACCACCTCGGGAAAGCCCTGGCTGACGATAATGTCATCAAAGCCCGGGCCTTCGGCGCCCATCAGGCCGGTGCGAAAGGCCCTCAGATTGCTGGCGATATTGGCAAATGAGGTTTCGCTGTACTTGGCTTCCACCGCTTCCGGGCAGGCCAGCTGGCTGCAGTCGGCCTGCAGTCCGGTAGGCACACCCAACTTAGCGTCTTTGACTTCCTTTTCGATGTAAAACAACGCATCCGACAAGACTTCGAGATTGGCTTCGCGCTGCGCCGGATCGACAAACCGGAAGCGAAAATTATCGCCTTCGGGCACCCAGGCCTGTACCAGAGTTTGAGCCGCTGCCGAGACGTCCTGCGCCACCTTAAGCGCGTAGTCACAGCGCAACTGCCGGCGCTCCTGCTCCGGGCGCTGATCCCAGTTTTCGGTCTCGACGATGCGCGCCGGGCAGGTATGAGCCAAAGACTTCTTAAACAGCAGGTACTCGATGGTATCCAGACCGCGCGAATTGAACGAGCGCGACTGAATATCGAAACCAGTCTGGCTTGCCAGCACCACCGCCTGATCGACCGCGCAGCTGCTCAAAGGCGAACTGCTGTTGTAGGAGTAGATGCGGTTGCGCAAAGCGCCGCCATTGGCGGCGGCGGGCCCAACCTGAAACAGCTCCGCCTCCTGCCAGACATCCATACTGCCGCGCCAGCTCGCCTGCGCCGCCGCTCGGGCCTGAGCTTCGCCTTGAGTGCCTATGGCGTTGCAATAGTCGGCCAAAGGCCCATCTTCGGCGCTCAGTTGAGCGCTGGCCTGCTCAAACTCCCGGTAGCGCGGAATGATGATGTTGTCGGCGTAATTGGCCAGCAAAGCGACAAAGTCGAATTCGGTGGCGATGTCGGCTCGGTCCGGCTCCGAGTCGCTGCTGCCCCCGGCACAACCGGCCAACAGACCCAGGCCTGCCAAGAGAATTAGCCCAATTTTTGCCATCACTTCTTATCTCCCCAAAGGATAAATGCACAAAAAGCGAGGCGCGTTTCCGCCCCTCGCCTTGAGTCACGCGCGCCGGCCAGAGCAGGCGACGCAAAGGCTTTCAATTACCAGTTCTGGACGTTTTCAGCATCGAAGCCGTAAGCAGCCTGGAGCAGGTCGCGCGCCTCTTCCAGATCCTGGGCGTACTGAGTTACGCCGCCATCAAAGGGCTGGCCGTTTTGGGTGCCATCGGCCAGTACTGGGGCATCACCCATCAGGCTCAACACTGTGCGCAGGTTTTGCAGGCTTCCGGCATCAGTGCGGAAAGGCGACTCGGGGCTGAACTGCAGGCCCAAAGCAAAACCTTTCATTTCCGCCCAGTGCTTGGCCAGGTTTTTGAAATGGTCCAGATCGGTAAAGGTGCCGGCGTCGGTGAAGCTTTCCATGTCGGCCAAGGAGGTGTCGTTGATGTAATGCACCACCGTGGCGGCAACGCAGGCTTCCCAGGTTTGCGCGGCAATGGTGATTTGCTCGTCCAGGGCCGCTTGCGCCTCTTCGGTCAGCTCACCGGCTGCGGAAGCATTGGCCAGAATTTCGCGACCCAGCAGGAAGGCGTCGAACACTTGCTGGGTAAAGTTGGTCGGATTGGTATTGTTGGCGGTACCGGCATCGCGCTTGGCGCAGTTAGTGGAATTGCCGAAGTTGATTTCACTGCGCACATCGATAAGACCGTCGCCATTGGTGTCGTGATAGCCATTGGCGTATTCCGCGCGGCGATCGTCACCTTTAGCGCGAATTTCGTCGTCGGTGTAGTCGCCGTAGTCCCGGGCCGCGCCGAAGTAACCGAAGGCTTCGTCCCAGTCGTGCTCGGCGGCGGTGTAATTGGCATCGCCTTCCAGTTCGAGCATATTGGCGAAATCGGCCTGGAGGTAGTCGGCTGTACCCTGGGAGAAAGCCACTGCCGAGAGCAGGAATTTCTGCACCAGCTGGCGATAGTCAACGCCGTGAGCATCGACAGTGACGGTATCCAGAGCAACGTTGCCGCCTGCGATCGGTATTTGCGGGGTGGTGTCATCGGTAGCTTCTGTCTCGAGACGTGCAAAGAAGTAGTCAACCAGATCGACCGGCAAGGCGCCCGCACTCAAACCGGTTTCCCAACCAAAAAATTCGCCATTAATCAGAGCATCGATCTCGCCGCCGCCTTCGCCATTGCCGCCGGCGATCTTGCCAATCAGGTTTTTGCCCGAAGCTATATCGCCGTAGGTAAAGTCATCGCCCGTGGGGTTCGGGGCCAGATTTTCGTTCTCCAGGCTGAACTGCACAGCCAAGTCGTCGGAAGTCGAAGCGTCATAGCGGAAGTAGAAGTTCAAATCAGAAACTACGTCGGCGCCCGGCTCTTCGGTCAGGCGCGGCGCCCAGTTGGTCATCGTGATCGCCCGGCCGCCGCCGCCG
>CAZKCY010000057.1:5900-9732 GCA_964551155.1 uncultured Marinimicrobium sp.
GTCGGAAGTCGAAGCGTCGTAGCGGAAGTAGAAGTTCAGATCGGCAACCACTTCGGCGGCCGGATCTGGGGTAAGGTTTTGCATTTCTATAACCAGATCTTCGATCAGAATGTGGCGCTTGGTCTGGCCGCTGTAGTAGACAGTGGACTCGCCTTCGGCATTTTCAAACACGTACTGACTGGGAATTGGATCGCAGGCATCGCCCATGCCGTCGACGTCGCTGTCGATTTGCTCGGGGTTGGAATCGTCCACGCAGTTGTCGTCGGCATCGGCCACGCCGTCATTGTCGGCGTCATCTACTGTGGGTTCTTCGACGGGAGGGTCAGTGGGCTCTGGAGTGCCGCCGCTGCTGCCGCCACAAGCGGTCAGCCCCAAGGTGGCGAGCAGTACCGCCATAAGACCGAGTTGTTTGTTTAGCATCTTCCATCTCCTTGTATCGAAATATTGAGCGTATAGGTATTGTTGAACTCCGGAAGCCGGGCGACAGGGCATGCCAAAACTGTCGAGCGTTCCTTGATGGAAGGCGATTATACATAAATGCGAATTATTATCAATATAGTTTGTATTTATAATGATGACGTAAACCAAACAATCAGCGACGGCACTGGCAGAGAGAGACAAAAAGCGGAAATACCGAAAAGGAAAACGGAAATAACGGACAACGCTTGGAATCCGCCGAAAGGAAAAAGGGCTTTGGCGTTGACGACACGTCGGCGACGCCTGGCCTTTTCGTCGCCGATCATCTCATTTATAGTATATATTTGCTGCTGATCCTTGAGCCCTCAAAACCTACAATAAGAGTATTTCTATGTTTATGCGCACTTTTTTAACTTGCGGTGCCTTGGCGCTAGTGAGCGCCTGCAATAGCACTTCAACCACAAGCTTGCCGGAAACGAAAAATCAGAGCCAGGATCATGTGGAGCAATGGCAGGAGCTATTCAACGGTCGGGACCTGAACGACTGGGCAATAAAAATCAAAGGCCAGCCCCTGGGCGAAAATCTTCACAATACCTTTAACGTCGAAGACGGCCTGCTCAAGGTTCGCTACGACCAGTATTCCGACTTTGACAGCCAGTTCGGTCACGTTTTTTACGACCAGCAGGATTTTTCTTATTATCGGTTGCAAGTGGAATACCGCTTCGTGGGCGAACAGGCGTCCGGCGGCCCGGAATGGGCGCGGCGCAATAACGGCATGATGTACCACGCCCAAGCCGCCAAAACTATGGAGTTGAACCAGGACTTTCCCTTAAGCCTGGAGTACCAGCTACTCGGCGGCGACGGCGAAACACCCCGCACAACGGCCAACTTGTGTACGCCCGGCACCCATGTGGTCATCGACGGTGAATTGCGCACCGATCACTGCATCAACTCCAAAAGTAAAACCTATCACGGTGATCAATGGGTGACGGTAGAGCTGGAGGTCCACGGCAGTGAGCTGGCTCAGCACCGCGTCAACGGCGAGTTGGTCATGGAATATACCGACCTGCAGGAAGATGATGGCACACCCAGGGATAGAGGTTATATAGCCCTGCAAGCCGAAAGCCACCCCACCGACTTCCGGCGGGTCCGGCTGTTAAATCTGGAAGGCTGCATGGACGAAAAAGCCAAGAATTATAAATCCTACTTGGTGAAGCATCAGCCGGAAGCCTGTCAGTATTAACCTAGCCGCATGCCTTTCACGCTTTAAATGGCGTCTCTAAGCTATAAAAAACGGCGCCTTAAGCGCCGTTTTTTATGGAACTGGGTATAACGCGGTCAAGAAACCAAATTCGTCGACCGCCCCCTCTTCTCTTAGTGAGTCTCGGCCTCTTCGGCCTCCTCTCCGGTCAGAGTCATCATGTAAGCCACCAGGTCGCGCAGCTGCCCTTTATTCAGCAACATGCCCATGGGCGGCATACCCGAAGCCGAAGTTTCCACCTTGGCCACGTCGGCCTTGGAAATTTCATGGCGTTCGCCACCTCCCGCGACAATGGTCATACTGGTATCGGTTTCCGACTCAAAGAAACCTTCAATCCGGCGGCCATCGGCCATAACCGCAGTGATCCTGCCAAAGCCGGGCGCTATGCGCGCAGCCGGAGCGACCAAGGCTTCAAGCATTTGCTCGCGGCTAAGGGTGTGCGCGATATTGGTCAAATTTGGCCCCACTTGGCTGCCGCGCTTGCCCACCATGTGGCAGCGTACGCATTGTGCACTGGTGCTGTAGCGGAACAGGTTCTGGCCCTCCTGAACATCGCCACCGTACAAGGCCTCCTGATAAACCTCGAGCGGATCCTCCCGATCTTTACTGGCTTCATACTTCTCCAGCTGCGCCAGCAGCTCGGGATTGCCGGTGCTTTCAACGGTCGAAATCAGTTCCAGCTGCACGCCGGGATCTATCTGACCGGCGATCAGTAGCTCCATTTGTTGGGCGAGCACATCCTGGGCTTCGGGTGCCTCGACATTTGCCAAAGAAGCGTAGGCGGCTTGTTTTTCGGGCACGTCGCCATTGGCCAGCAACAGGACATGCATATCGACAATCTGCTGCACCGGCAAATCCAGCTTCGGCATCATGCCCAGAGCGGTCATACGCACCGCCTGAGCCTCGTCGTTGAGAGCCGTCAAAACCGCTTCGCCCATGTCTTCATAGCCGAGCTTTAGCAGGGCCTCGAGCGCGGTTTTGCGCACATTGGCGGAGGCATCGTTTTGCTGAACCTGCACCAAACGTTCCAGCGCCTGATTAAAGCCGAGCTCTGCCAAAGCCTCGACGCTGGCCTGACGAACCAATTCGCTCTCATCGGACAACAACTGCTCGTAGACCGGCTTCAGCACCGCCAAGGCGTCTTCCTTGCTGTTGTGCACCGCACCGCGATGGCGCCCGGTTACCCGGTCGAATACCGAAGATTCAGGCCAGTGGGCGAGGGTCTCGAGAGCTTCGGCGCGAACTACGCCGGGCGCATTGGCTTTAGCGGCAAAATCCACCAGACGCTCGGCGCTGGCCTTACCGCCCACATAAATGTTGGCGTTGATGGCCCGGCGCAACAAAGGCTCGTTGACTACCCGAGTCTGCTCGACCATCTTGGCCAGAGCCGGCAATGCCTCTTCGACGAACAGGTCGTCGCTGATGCCGCGCGCGGCGTCGGTGACGACTTGGGCATCCTCGTCTTCAAGGAAGCGAGTCAGCAAGGGGCTCTGCAAACGTCGCAAAGCCACGACCGCCGCCAGGCGCACGGCCTTTGAGGGATGGTCCGCCAGATTGCCCAGCGCCTCGGTATCGCCTATGCGCGCCAGGGCAATGGCGCCGGCTTGACGCAAATAGATGTCCTGGTCGTTATTGGCTGCCAGTAAGGCTACCAGAGGCTCTACTGCAGTTTCGGCACCAATGCGACCCAGGGCTTCGGCGGCGAAGAACTGCACCCGCGCGCTGGAATCTTCCAGCTGACCAATCAGCTCCTCGGTGGCCGGAGCGTAGCGAGCATCGCCCAACAACTTGGCGGCTTGGGCGCGGATTTCGGCATCATCGTCCGCCAGATAAGGGCGCAGATTTTCGCTCAGCTCGGCTTGAGCTCGGGCCATTTGTCCAATACCCCAGAGACCGTGAATCCGGGCCAGCTGATGTTCACGCTGCTCGGCCGCGGCTTTGAACTCATCCAGAGCGTTTCGCGTCACCAGTTCAAACTGGGCCTTACTGCGCACCCGCATATCGGCGTGGTACAGAAGCGCGCCTAACTCAGCTGACTCCCGCTCGGTAAAATCGGCGCCTAGCAGCTGCTGGGTTTCCTGGCGCTGAGGCGAGCCGTCGCTAGCCGGGGTATCCAGCTTCCAGATCCGGCCTTCGCCATTGCGACCCCACCCC
>CAZKCY010000058.1:0-9673 GCA_964551155.1 uncultured Marinimicrobium sp.
GAGACGAAGAGCGAAGGCTGGGAAAGGTTGAAAAATTGGCGCTTTACCGCTAGGACTTAAGTATCGCTTCATTTACAGACACAGGAGCAGAAGCATGTTGCAAACCAACCCCGAAACTATTTGCCGATTGGTGGAACTGGCCCGCAGTGTGCACGTGCGTGAGCCGGCGGCATTCCCTGAAGAGTCCAACAGCCCCGCCGACGACTGGGGCCGGCAAGCTTTGGCCGACCAGCCCGATAACTCAGCGGCTGAAGAGTTTAGAAGCATCGTTGCGGATCTGGAACCCGATCAGCAGCAGGAAGTGGTCGCCTTGCATTGGCTGGGGCGCGATGACTACAGCATCGATGAGTGGGACGATTTGCTCGCCCAAGCCAAAGAGCGCTGGTCTCCCGAAACCGCCGACTATCTATTGCGCGACCCGATGCTCGCCGACGAGTTGGAAGAGGCGCTCAACCTGCACGATTACAGCTGCCAGGACAGCAACTATATCAGCCCCTAAAAGGCTTTACCGCTGCGGTCTCAGCTTTTCAACTGATTGCCTACCGGCAGCTGCCGAATACGCTTGCCCGTGGCTGCGTAAATGGCGTTGCATAAAGCTGGAGCAACGGGCGGCAACCCGGGTTCCCCCACGCCGCCCATAGGGCCATCGTTTTGCTCCTGAATCAGATGTACGTTCACCTTGCGTGGTGCCTGGGGCATGCGCGGTATCTGAAACTGATGAAAGTTGTCCTGCTGAACCCGCCCGTCTTTGGTGGTTATTTCGCTCTGCAGCGCAATGCCGATGCCCATCACCACAGAGCCTTCCATCTGTGAGCGAACCCGTTCGGGGTTGACCGCCCGACCGCAGTCGAAGGCGATATCGGCGCTGTGGATGATCACCTCGCCCTCGTCGTCGACTTCCACATCAAATACGACTGCCGCATAGGAGACGAAGCTGTGATGGAACGCCAAGCCCTGGCCGCGCCCTTTGGGCAGCTCCTTGCCCCAGTCGGCCGCTTCGGTGGCTTTTTCGATCACCGCGCGCATCCGGCCGATATTGATCGGGTAGCGCTCCGGGTCCTCGCCGTAGTTCCACTCGTCGCCCCATTTTCGGGGGTTGATGGTGCGCGCCGGTCCCAACAAATTGAGTAGGTAGTCGCGGTGATCGCGCCCGGCCGCTTCGGCCATTTCGGCGGCAAAGCTCTGAATCGCAAAGGCGTGGGGTAGGTTGTACACCGACCGGAACCAGCCGATGCGCACATGAGCTGGCGCGGGTGGGTTTTCCATGCGCAGCGCCGGTATGTCAAAGGGCATAGTGTTGACCCCCATGCCCAGCTCCAAAGCGCTCTTGTGTTTGGGGTCTTCGCTGAACAGTGAGCTGATGCTGGGCGAGAGGGTGCGGTGGCGCCAGCCGGTGGCCTTGCCGTCCTCATCCAGAGCCGCCTCCAGGCGATCCACCGATATGGCGTGGAAGTAGGAGTGGTGCAAATCGTCGTCCCGGGTCCACTGAACCCGCACCGGTCGGCCGTCCATCGCCTTACTGAGATCAGTGGCCTCGAACACGAAATCGGGTTTGGATTTGCGCCCGAAACCCCCGCCCAGCAGAGTCACATTGACGGTCACGTTGGCCGGGTCCAGGCCCAGCCGATCGGCCATGCCCTGGCGGGTAGCGCCGGGGTTCTGCACCGGTGCCCAGGCTTCGGCTTTGCCGTCGGTTATGCGCACTATGGCCGCCGGTGGCTCCATGGGAGCCTGGGCCATATGGGGCATATAGTAAGTCGCTTCCACCTTGGAGGCGGCGTTGTTCAGGGCCGCTTCTATATCGCCTCGGTCGCGCACCACTTTGCCTGGGGATTTGGCGGCTTCTTCCAGCTGCTTGCGGTAGCTCTCGGTGGTGTAATCAGCGTTGTCGCCCGCGGTTTCAAAGTTCCATTCGATATTCAGCTTGCGCCGACCTTCCATGGCTGCCCAGGTGTTTTCGGCAATAACGCCGACGCCGCCCAGGGGCTGGAAGCTGGCGGGCTGGGAGGCGGTTTCCAGTTGTACCACTTTCACCACCCCCGGGACTTTCAAAGCTTCCTTGTCGTCGACGTTTTTGAGCGTGGCGCCATAGACCGGAGGCCGCGCCACCACCGCGTAGAGCATTTTATCGAGCACCACATCGGCGCCGTAAATGGCCTTGCCGGTGACTATTTCTTCGCCATCGATGGCCTTGGGGCGCTTGCCCACCTTTTCCAGTGGGTCTATATCGACGCCAATGTAGCGCAGCGCCGACTCCGGCTTGAGCTTGATGCCGTCCCGGCTGGGCACTTCCAGCTTGCTGGCGGCGGTGGCCAAAGCGCCAAAGCCGAGCTCCCGCCCGCTGGGCTTGTGCACCACTTTGTGTACGCCGGTTTCGCATTCGCCCACCGGCACGCCCCATTCGTTGGCGGCGGCTTGCTCGAGCATATTGCGGGCTGCGGCCGCGGCCCGGCGCATGGGTTGAAACCAGTGGCGCATGCTGCGCGACCCGTCGGTGTCCTGGTTGCCGTAACGCTCCTGGTTGGCATTGGCTTGTTCGACTTTCACCATATCCCAGTCTGCGCCCAGCTCATCGGCGGCCACCATTACCAGGCTGGTACGAATGCCCTGGCCCATCTCGGCGCGGTTATTGACCACGGTGACTGTGCCGTCTTCGTCGATGCTGATAAACACATTGGGGTTATCCACCACCCCGTAAGGCATGCCGGGGCCGCCGTACTGTTTTTCTTCCTCTTCGGCACCCCAGGCCATATCCCAGCGCGCCGCCACCACCAGAGCACTGGTGGCCAGCACGCCCTTGAGAAAATGCCGCCGGCTGACGTTGGCAAGTTGCAGCTTATCCGCTTGAGTCTTCATGCCTGCTCCTCCTTCTGCTCAGCCGCGTAGTGAATGGCGTCGCGAATGCGGTTGTAAGTGCCGCACCGACAGAGGTTGCCGCTCATGGCGTCGTCAATGTCGCTATCGCTGGGCTTGGCGTTGTTTTTCAGAAGGGCGGTGGCGCTCATTATCTGGCCGGTCTGACAGTAGCCGCATTGGGCGACGCCCAAATCCAGCCAGGCCTCTTGAACTTTTTTTCCGGTGGCGTCTTCGGCCAGAGCCTCAATGGTGGTGATGTTAGAGCCGCTAACGCTCTTGACCGGTGTGGTGCAGGAGCGAATGGCTTTGCCGTCCTGATGCACAGTGCAGGTACCGCACAGCGACATGCCGCAGCCGAATTTGGTGCCGGTCAGCCCGACAATATCGCGAATCGCCCACAGCAGGGGCATGTCATCGGGTACATCCAGCTCGTGGGTACGGCCATTGATCTTGAGGGTGACCATGTGCCTCTCCTTTGAAGAGTTTGTTGGTTGTTTTTTGGGCGGTTCAGCATTTTCCGTCGCGTTTCGAACTGGCTATCCCAAAATTGCCCCGAAAGCGGCGTTTGCAAGACGCAGGAATTTTTAAAGTCTAGGCACCAATTGCGCTATCGTCAAAAAAGTCCTCTTTGCGTTCACTGACAATTGCTGGCGGTTTTTTGCATTTATTTACGTCGTCCGAGGCGGTAGCCTGCCCCTTCGCTTGGAATCATGTGGGATAATGGCTCGCTGCTAAAAGGCGGTATTGGCGTGAGTTGCATTGGCAACTTTGCCAAGCCGGCAAGCAGCATTGGAAGCATAAGGAAGGCACTCTGGTAAGCACCTGGTGGCGAAGTCTCTGCGCCACGCACCGCCATATAAAACCCGCCCCTTCGTTTTTCTTCCTCGCTACTGAATCCAGACGGCGCATGTTCAACGTCTAACACCCCGTTAACACTGTTCGGAAGATCAACGAAGGAACACGCAAATGCTCAAAAAAATTCTCTTACCGGCGGCGATATTTCTGGTCGGAACCCTGGCTGTTGCGGCGCTGGTTGTTGCCAAGCCTAAACCCGTCCCGCGCGAGCTTCCGGATGAATCGGCCCTGGTGCAAGTAGCTGTGACCGAGGCACATCGGGAATCCATGCGCCTGAAAGTAAAAACCCAGGGCACGGTAATGCCCAAGCGCGAAATCGAATTGGTGGCTCAGGTTTCGGGTTTGATATCCGGCGTCGAGCCGGCATTTGTCGACGGCGGTTTCTTTGATGCCGAACAACTGCTGGTGCGCATCGATGAGCGCGAGTACCAGGCTGCGCTCCTGAGCGCCAAATCCCGTTTGGCGGATGCCGCCCAGCGATTCGCCGAGGAAGAGGGCAGAAGCTTGCAGGCCGCGCGCGAGTGGCGCGATCTTGGCAATCAAAATGCCAACGACCTGTTTATGCGCAAGCCGCAATTGGCCGCCGCCAAAGCCAATCTGGAAGCCAATCAGGGCGCCGTGGCCATAGCCGGTTTGAACCTGGAGCGCACTCAGATTAGCGCGCCGTTTAAAGGCCGAGTCAGAGAAACCTATGTCAATCTGGGCCAATATGTAACCGCCGGTACGCCGCTGGCGAGAGTTTACGATTCCACCGTCGTTGAAATTCGCCTCCCTATAACCGAACAGCAAGCCGCTCTGATCGATCTGCCCCTTACCGCGGGGCAGGCTTCTTCTTCGCATCAGCAGCCCAAAGTCACCATCACCGGAACCGTCGCCGGGGAGTCGTATCAGTGGGCGGGCCTTCTGACCCGCACCGACGCCTTCGTCGACGCCAACTCCCGCATGTATTACGCGGTGGTGGAAGTGGTTGATCCTTTTGCCATGGATGGCGCTGCAGGCGAGCGCGAAATGCCCTTGCTGCCCGGCCTGTTTGTGGAAGCCGAAATTGAAGGCAAGCGCCTCGACAACGTCGTAAAGCTGCCGCGCGCCGCGCTGTTTGAGCGCGACAAACTTCTGACCCTGGATGGCGAACACAAAATTGCCGAGCAAAAAGTTCGGGTGTTGCGCAAAACCGAAAATGAGGTTTGGGTGCAGGCCGAATTGAGCGATAGCCAATTGGTATCTTTGGAGAAGCAGTCGCTGACGCCAGTGGGCACAGTGGTGAAGCCTTTGCTGCCCCAGGGCGAACCGGGTTCTGCAGCGGTCGAGGCCGTTGCTCAAGTTCAAACCCAAGTGCAAGGAAGGGACTAAGCCATGCGCGGATTGATCAAATGGTTTGTCGATAACCCCATAGCCGCCAACCTGCTGATGTTGGTGATGCTGATCGGCGGCTACAACAGTTATCACTTAGTTAAAAAAGAAACCTTCCCCACCTACGAAGGCAACCGCATCGATATCAGCATGGCCTATCCCGGGGCCGCGCCGAGCGAGGTGGAACAGCAGATAGTGGTGCGAATTGAGGAGGCAATTTCCGATCTTCCCGGGGTTTTCCAAATCACCTCTCAGTCTCAGGAAGGCTTCGGCTCGGTCAACGTCCAAGTCACCGAAGGCTTTGATGTTCGCGAGCTGCTCAACGACATCAAGGGCCGGGTGGATGCCATCAATACCTTTCCGCCTTCGGCCGAGCGGCCCCTGATTCGCCAGCTGGTGTATCGGGAGTTTCTGATGTACGTGGCGCTGTTTGGCGATGCCGAACCTCGTCAGCTCAAGAATCTCGCCTTCCAGATACGCGATGAAATGTCTTTGCTCGACGGCGTTTCCGAGGTGGTGCTTACCGGCCTGCGCAGCGACGAGCTGAGTATCGAAGTCTCGGAAGAAACTTTGCGCCGCTACAATCTGAGCTTTGCCGAAGTCGCCGATGCCGTGCGTGGCTCGTCGTTGAATGTCTCCGCCGGCAGCATTCGCTCAAAGGATGGCGACATTCAAGTGCAAACCCGCGGTCAGGCGTTTGACGCCGACGACTTTGCCCGCATAGTGGTGCGCGCTGAGCGCGACGGCGGCCAGTTGTTATTGGGCGACATAGCGGTCATCGAAGACGGCTTTTCCGAACAGAACACCGAATTTTTTATGAACGGTAAGCCGGGTGTAAACCTCGAAGTCAAAATGAGTGACGATCCTCTGCTGTTCGAAGGCACCGCCAACGCGCGCGCCTACGTCGAAAACTTTCAGCAATATCTGCCGCCCGGCGTGCAGCTGAAGATCAACTTCGAATCCAAAAGCATTTTCGACAGTCGCTTCGATCTGCTCAAAGACAATGCCTTGTCGGGCCTGATACTGGTATTTGTCATCCTGATGTTATTCCTGCGCCCGCTGCTGGCCTTCTGGGTGGTGGCCGGCATTGCCACGACCTTTGCCGGTGCCATCTGGCTGCTGCCTTATCTGAACGTTTCCATCAACATGCTCTCGATGTTCGCCTTCTTGATGGTGCTCGGGATAGTGGTGGACGATGCGATCATTATTGGCGAGAGCATCTACCGGCATCAGCAAAGAGGCGAAAAGGGCAAGTTTTCGGCGTTTTCCGGCGCCAACTCGGTGTTGATGCCTGTGCTCTTGGCGGTAGTGAGCACTATTCTGTTCTTCCTGCCGATGATCGATGTGCCCTCGGATGTCTTGATCTATACCCGCTCGATTTTCTGGGTGGTGTTTCTGTGCCTGATGTTCTCGCTGCTCGAATCGATGCTGATTCTGCCTTCGCATCTGTCGCACATGAAGCCGGAGCAGCCCAGCCGTTTTTACCTATTGCAGCAGCTGAGCAGAATCCGCCACAAATTTTCCGACGGTATGGAGCGCTTTGCCAAAAAGGGTTATGCGCCCGCTTTGTCGGCGACCTTGAACAATAAAACCAGCACCTATCTGGCCTTCTTCTTCATTTTTGCTGTATCCGTCGCGATAGTCGGTGCGGGCTGGGTCAATGTCAGCTTTTTCCCCAATGTTCCGCAACCTATGGTGATGGTGAATGTCGGTTTTGCCGACGGCACGCCTTTCGAACGTACTCGAGCCGTGGCCCAGCACATAAGCGATCAGGTGGAGGTGTTAAGCGAAGACCCGACGCTGCTGGAGAAGAACAACGGCAAGCCGTTTATCCGCGAGGTCAACCGGAGCTTGAACGGTACCAACGCCAGCGTCTTTGTCGGCTTGACCGAGGATGAAACCCGGGACATATCCTCCGCCGAAGTTGCCGACCGGTTGCGGGAGCTGGTGGGGCCGATTCCCGAGGCCCAGAACTACTCGTTAAGCGGCGCCATGAGCGGGGGTGGCCCCGACATCACGCTGAACATGAACATGCTCGACAACCGCCGCGAAAGTCAGCAGGCGGCGGTGGCCGAGGTAACTGAAGCTCTGGCCGCCTATCCGGGGGTATTCAATGTCCGCAGTAATCTCGACTCCGAGCGGGTCGAGGTGGAAGTGGAGCTCAAGCCCTACGCCGAAACCCTGGGTATCAGCCGGGCTGATGTGGCGCGCCAGGTACGTCAGGGTTTTTACGGTGAAGAGCTGCAGCGCATTCCGCGCGCCAAGGAAGACGTGCGGGTCATGCTGCGTTACACGGAAGATGAGCGCCGCACCCTGGATACCCTGGACCACATCCGGATTCGCACCCCCGATGGCCGCGAAGTGCCGATTGCCGCCGTGGCGGATATCGAACTGGTGCCCGGCTCCAGCACCATTCGGCGGGTGGATCGCAAACGCAATATCACCATCACCGCCGAGGTGGAAGAAGGTCATGACGCCAACAAAATCGCCAACGAGCTGCTAGAGCAAAATCTGGTCGGCTGGAAGCGCGACTATTTGGGCTTCAGTCTGTCCACCGATGGCAGCCTGAGAACCCAGGCTCAGTTTGGCGACAATTTCGCGGTCAACTTCGTAAAGATTTTCTTTGTGGTACTGGCCTTTTTTGCCATCGCTTTCCGCTCGCTGCTGCAGCCGCTGCTGGTGATGCTGGCGGTGCCGTTCGGGTTTGTGGGCGCGGTCTTTGGGCACCTGATGATGGGGGTGGACTTCAGTCTGTTCTCCGCCTTCGGCTTTCTGGCCTGCTCGGGCGTGGTGGTGAACGATAACCTGGTATTGCTCGAGCGTATCAACACCCTTAGAGCTCGCGGCGAAGATTCCTTGAACGCGGTACTGCACGCCGGCGTGGATCGCTTCCGCCCGATTGTGCTCACCTCGCTGACCACGTTTGTGGGTTTGATTCCGATATTGGCCGAGCGCAGCCTGCAGGCGCAGTTTCTCAAACCCATGGTCATTTCGCTGTCGTTCGGGGTCTTGTTCTCTTCGGTGGTAACTCTGTTCCTGGTGCCTTGCTGCTACTACGGCGGCGGTCGTTTCAAAATCTGGCTGGCGGGAATTTTCAAGCGCAAAGGCGCAGCCGAGAATCTTCCAGTGGAGCCGAGCGGCGCTGTATAGACGTAGCTGTCGCTGAGTAGAAATAGTAAAAAACAAAAAGGCCCGGAAGCTGGCAAGCTTCCGGGCCTTTTTCGTCGGTGGCGTAGTGTGTGGGAGTTTCGATTATTCGCGCATATTTTTACGCTGTTCTTGGACCCGGTTCAGCGTCTCGAAGGCTTGGTCGCGATTTTCAAATTCAAACACCTGGTTAATGGTGCAGCTTTCATCGCTGGTTACGATTCGGTCTCCGGTCTGGCCGCAAATCTCGAAGAAGTCGCCGTCGAAAAACGCCCGGGCTGAGGTCATTAGATTGACGCAACCGGGCAGTACCGTGGCCAGGTAATATTTGCTCCGGCCATCGATACTTATAATGTCGTCTTCCGGTACCCCATAACTGCGAATGTCCGACTGGCGAACACAGGCGCGCCCATTCTGGACGGTTTCGGTCGCCAGCAGCTTGGACATGGAAGGTACATCCTTCTGCGTTGCGCAGGCGGACACTAGAACGGCAAGCAGAGTCAGGCTCAGAATTTTTAAAGGCTTCATACACTCATCTCCTAATAAATCCAATTAGGTTATTGCCTTGGTCTAAAGCAATCTCGCTTTAGGCGCCTAAAGCGTTTACAAGTTCAACTCGAAGGTTAGTTGATGAACTGCCTCCCTGCCAAGCCGGGCTTTCACTAAGCCGGTTTGATACAACCTCGGTTAATAAAACAGCGCTCTGGTTATTATTTATAGATAGCGATTTTTGGCATTTCTCCTTTTATCTACCTATGCTTAGGATGTTTTTGTGAATCAAAAAGCTGGCGGCAGCCGCGGCCTGAGTGCTGGGGTGGGCTCGATAAGCCCTTTGCGAGCAGTCGCCGGCGCGCCCTTAAAGGAGAGTTGAATGTCGGAATTTCTGCAGCAGTGGCACCAGGCGGTCAATACGACCCTGGGTTTTTTCTGGATGGCGCTCTGGGCCTTTGTGCTCGGCTACGTAATCAGCAGCCTGATTCAGGTGCTGGTCACCCGCCACCGGATGCAGAAAATGATGGGCAAAGACGGCCCCAAGAGTGTCGCGCTCGGTACCTTTTTCGGCTTTCTTTCCAGCTCCTGCAGTTTTGCCGCTTTGGCCACCACCCGCACGCTGTTCAATAAAGGCGCCGGCCTCGCGCCCTCCATGGCATTTATGCTGGCTTCGACTAATTTGGTGATCGAGCTGGGGATGGTGATCGCCATCTTCCTGGGCTGGCAGTTTGTGGTGGGCGAATACGTCGGCGGGATTTTACTGATTCTGGTGGTCTGGGCCTTGATTCGCATTACCCGCCCCCGGCGCCTTGAGGCTCAGGCGCGCAAGAAAATGGACGACGGCGAGGATGACGAGGGGCATGGCCACAACAAAAGCTGGAAAGAAAAAATCACCAGCTTCGATGGCTGGCAGAAAATCGCCCAAACCTACGTCATGGAATGGCAAATGGTCTGGAAGGATGTGCTGATCGGC
>CAZKCY010000059.1:0-9610 GCA_964551155.1 uncultured Marinimicrobium sp.
AGAGATGACGGCCAGCACGTTGATGGCATGCCCCACGCTGCCATCCACCAGCCCGGCGCATGCCGGTCGAAAGCTCGAAGATAAAGCGCAAGCCTGGGCGGTTATCAAGGACTGTTTGGCGGGCTAGATTGCTCGGCTAGGCAGTTTCAAGTCGCGGCTGATGAATTAGGTTAGCTAGCCTCCGGCTTAGCCGGAGGCTATTCCGCCCATTTACTGATCCTTACCGGGCTCTATAGTGGCATCGGCGTCGCGGTCCGTGAGGGTGGTGATGTCCTGGCCTTCGTCGCGTTCGCGTTTTTCCTTGACGGCTTGTTCCAGGCGTTTGCCGTAGTCGGCATTGACCTTGTGGAAGTGCGCCAGGGTCTTGGCAACTATCTCGTCGCGAGTCACGGCCGCTATGGCTACCGACAGATTCTCAATCAGCCGTTCCTTTTCCTTCTCGCTCATGATCCGGTACAGATCGCCGGCCTGTACGTAATCGTCGTCCTCGTCGTGGCGGGTCCACTCGAAGCTGCCGGTTTCGCCTTTTACCTCAGAGCCTTTGTAGAGCGGCTGACCGGTTTGGGCCGGCCCGTCGAAGGAGTTGGGTTCGTAGTTTTTTCGGCGCCCGCCGTTACCGTCGAAACGCATCTGACCGTCGCGACTGTAGTTGTGGGCTTCGGTCGCTTTAGGCCGGTTAACCGGTAGCTGGGTATGGTTCGCCCCGGCCCGGTAGCGGTGGGCGTCGCCATAAGCGAACAAACGGCCCTGGAGCATTTTGTCGGGCGAAGGGCCAACGCCGGGCACAAAGTGGGCCGGGTTAAAGGCCGATTGCTCGACATCGGCAAAATAGTTGTCCGGGTTGCGGTTCAACACCAGCTTGCCCACTTCGTGCAGCGGGTAGTCTTTCTGGGACCAGACCTTGGTCAGATCAAAGGGGTTGAAGCGGTATTTTTGCGCATCTTCCACCGGCATGATTTGCACCTTGAGAGTCCAGGAAGGGTAGTCGCCCTCGTCGATGCTGCGCAGCAGATCGGTGTGGTGGTAGTTGGGGTTCTCGCCGGCGATTTTGGCCGCGGCTTTGGAGCTCAGGCTCTTAATGCCCTGATCGGTTTTGAAGTGGTACTTGACCCAGAAGGCTTCGCCCTCGGCATTGACCCACTGGAAAGTATGAGAGCCAAAACCGTCCATGTGACGGTAAGTCGCAGGGATGCCTCTATCGCCAAACAGCCAGGTAATCTGGTGGGTCATTTCCGGCGACAGGGAGAAAAAGTCCCAGACGTTGTCGGCTTCCTGTACGTGGGTGTAGGGGTCACGCTTCTGGGTGTGAATAAAGTCAGGAAACTTCAGCGGATCGCGGATAAAGAAGATGGGGGTATTGTTGCCCACCAGATCGTAATTGCCTTCTTTGGTGTAAAACTTGATCGCGAAACCGCGCGGATCGCGAACTGTATCGGCCGAGCCCATTTCCAGAGCTACGGTGGAAAAGCGCACAAAAAGATCTGTGCGCTTGCCCACTTCGTTGAGAAAATCCGCTTTGGTCCATTTGGAAACGTCCTTGGTCACTTCGAAATAGCCGTAGGCGCCCGAACCACGGGCATGCACCACTCGCTCCGGCACCCGCTCGCGGTTGAAATGCGCCAGCTTCTCGATCAGGTGATGGTCCTCGAGCAGAACCGGCCCTTCCCGGCCAGCGGTGCGGGAATTCTGATTGTCGGGAACCGGGCTGCCGGCTTCAGTGGTCAGGGTTTCGCGCTTTGCCATAAATTGAGGCTCCTTTTGAACTTGCGGTACCGTCTTTACGCTCTGTGCTTTACGTTGCGTGGCTAATCAATTTCCTAAAAACAACCGCCGGTTTTTTAGGCCGGCGGCGGATAGAAAATACTTTTAGTATAGACAAGGATTTGAACGACCTTCTTAACCCAAGCACCAAATCAATTGCGATTTTCTAAATAAATTTAATTTTTTATAGCGATGGTTAATTGATCGATCAAAAATTGCACCGATGCAAGCCCTGTTCAGAAGCAAGCACATTCTTCCCCTAAAAGCTGGGAGGCGCCGTCATGCCGGCTTTTTGGCGCTACATTAAGGCTAATTGACTTGTGGTCCGACTGCACCTAAGGTTGCTTTGCTAGCGAACATGACTATTCCAACCAAATAAAAACGGGACCAACATGATTCCTTATAAAAAGACCTTACTGTCCGGCCTGATCCTAACTGCCCTGGTGGGTTGTAACGCCGACAGCCAAACCTCCGGCCCCAATGGAGACACTCACAACAGCACCAGCGCCCAGATTCAAAGCGATAACTTCAAGCTTAACGAGCGGGACTACTTTCAGAACCGTGGCGTGGGCGTTATGGCCTTCCACGACACCGCTCCCGAAAGTCACCAAAGCGGGCTCATTATGGTGATGCACGGCACTCGCATTGCCACCAACGGCGACTTGCGCCTTGAGCCTACCCCCGGCCAGTGGTCGCCGGTGCCTAAAATTTTGTCCCGGGAAGTGGACCGTGAAAGCGGCGAGATTCGAACCAAGCTGGCCTATCCAAACGAAGAGATGCACCACAAGGGCTTCAACCCTCTGCATTACCCCGACCTGGAGCTGACCTACGAGATGACCGTGCGCGCCGAAGGCGACGCCATCAAGGTCAGCATCGATCTGGATCAGCCCCTACCGGAAGAATGGGTAGGCAAGGTAGGCTTTGTGCTGGAGCTCTACCCGGAAGATCTGTTTGGTAAGACCTGGATCATGGACGACAACACCGGTTTATTCCCCCGCCAGGCCTACGGTGTCAAAATGCCCGACGGGGTCGAGCCCGAGCCTCAGATTCTGCCCGATGGCGAGCTGGCCGACCTAATGCCGCTGCCCAACCACAAAGCGGTACCGGTGCCGCTCGCGACCGGCCGCAAGCTGGCAGTTGCACCCAACACCGATGAGTTCCGGATGCAGATCGAAAGCAGTACCGGCGAACTGGAATTACACGACGGTCGCAACCAGCACCAGAACGGCTGGTTTATTGTGCGCACTACCGTGCCCGCCGGCGCTACCGATAACGCCATCGAGCTGACCATTAGACCCAACGTGATTTCGGACTGGACCTACGAGCCGGTGATTCAACATTCGATGGTGGGCTATCACCCCGGCCAGCAAAAAATTGCGGTCGTAGAGGCCGACCCCGAGGCCAAGCTGGGTAAGATGCAGCTGCTGCGCCTGGCTCCCGATGGCCAGCATAAAGTGGTGCTGGAGCAGCAGCCCAAGGTCTGGGGAGATTTCCTGCGCTACCAATACCACCACTTTGATTTCAGCGGCGTGACCGAAGCCGGCATGTACAAGCTGGTGCTGGGCGATATAGAGAGCAAGCCGTTCCGCATCGCCACCGATGTTTACGATCAGAACGTCTGGCAACCGACGCTGGAATACTTCCTGCCGGTACAGATGGGCCACATGCGAGTGAAAGAGAAATACAAGCTCTGGCACGATACCAGTCACTTGGACGATGCGCTTATGGCGCCTACCGACATCAACCATTTTGACGGTTACGTTCAAGGCCCCTCGACGCTGACCAAGTTCAAATCCGGCGAGCATGTGCCTGGCCTGACCCAAGGCGGCTGGTACGACGCTGGCGATGAGGATTTCCGGATCGAGTCCCAATCCGGCGAAGTGTTCATTCTGGCCGCGGCCTACGAGGAGTTTGGCGTCGAACACGACAACACTTTGATCAATCAGGAATTGAAGCTGACCGAAATCCGCGAACCGGACGGCAAGCCCGACATTCTGCAGCAGATCGAGCACGGCCTGCTGACCGTGGTGGGTGGCTATGAAGCCCTGGGTCGACTCTACCGCGGCATTATCGTACCCACGCTGACCCAGTATGTGATGGGCGGTGACTTCTCGGGTCAGACCGATAATCGTATTTACGATCCCAGCCTGGGTCGCCACGAGCAAAAGGGCGAGCACTCTGGCCTGCCGGACGACCGCTGGGTGTTTACCGAGGACAATCCCGCGCGCGAGTTCGACGCCATCGGCAACATCGCCGCGACGGTCAACGCCATGCGCGACTATGACGCCACTATGGCCGAGCGAGCGCTAAAGGCCGCCGAGGAACTCTGGCAAGTGGAGCGGCCGGTCGAAAATGATCATGTGCGCACCAACAAGATTCACGCCGCCGTGGAGCTGTTCCGAGCCACCGGCAAGGATGAGTACCGCGACTTCGTTGTCAGCCAGCGCGAGTTCATCGTTGACAATATTGAGTCGGTAGGCTGGCACGTAGCTCGCGCCGTGCATCAGATCGACGATGCCGAGCTAACCGAAGGCATGCGCGCCGCGGCGGGCGAATACTACAAGGAAATCCAAGCCGGTATGAGCAAAACCCCTTACGGTTTGGACTTCGAAATGCAGCTCTGGGGCAGGGCCTGGACTTTGCAGCACCAGGGTGTGGCGCACTACTTTTTGCACAAGGCCTTCCCGGAGCAGTTCGGTAAGGAATACCTGCTCAATGTCGTGCATTACGTGCTGGGCGCCAACCCCGGCTCCAACAACCAGTCCTACGCTACCGGCGTTGGTGCCAAGTCCAAGGACTCGGCCTATGGCATCAACCGCATGGACTACAGCTATGTGCCCGGTGGCGTAACCGTGGGTACGGCATTGATTGCTCCGGACTTCCCTGAGTACAAGGAATTCCCCTATCTCTGGCAACAATCCGAGTATGTACTTGGCGGCGGCTCCAGCAACTTCATGTTCCTGGCGCTGGCGGCCAATGAACTGCTCAACGAGGATGCTGACCAGTAAAAGTCTCTGTCGAGCCGTCTATCAGGCGGCTTCTAATTTAAACGGGGAACAAGCCTGGGCTTGTTCCCCGTTTTTTTGCTGCTCTGTTGTTACCAAGCCACTATCAAATGACTATCAAACAGCTAATAGAAGACCCAACTAATGCCTAAACCCGCGTCGCCACCCTGATGGGTTTCCACCAAGGGGCTGTCGAGAAACGAAGTTCCTTTCAAGTTGTAATAGCGGGCGTAAAAACCATACCAAAATTCGCCCGCTCGCCGGGTCAGGGTTGCTTGGCTGCGCAGGCCGCTGTAACCACCGCCGGCATCGTAGGCGGGTCGGCCGACCAAAGCCTGATTCTGAATCACGCTGTAGTAGTAGTCGTGGTACTCGTTGTCGGCAAAACTGGGGCCAAATCGAAAGGAAAATTTCCAATCCTGCCAGCGGTTTTGATACAGCGCTTGGGGCTCGGCGAGCCAACCTATCTGCTCGACACGGTCGGTATCCACGGCGATTACCGCGCGCACCGGGAGTGTCAACATCCAGCCCTCATCCAGGTTCGGTCCGCTCAGATTGAGGTTTACCGCCGGGCCCAACTCGAGCGTAGAGTCCAGTTCGGGCATGCCGCGGCGCAACTCGTTTTTATCGGAATCGGGAGTAAAAGAGGCCGACAAACTGATATTGATTTCCAGATTGTCGCGCCGGAGAAACAAGGCCCTTACTCCATCCTCATCGGCGCGCAGAAATGGGCCCCGATAGACCAGGTAAGGTATGGGCGTCAGGTAGCTGCGGTAGCTTTTCGAGCCCCGGTAGTCGGGGCTGATGCTCGCACCCAGGCCGATACCGAGCTCCAGGGTTTGCTCCTCGGGAGCGGGGCGTTCGTCGCTGGCGACTGCCAAAGACAGGGGTCCAAGCAAAGCTAAAGCCGCCAGAATCTTTGCGTACTTCATAATTCACCCAGTGGTCTTCGGTTTCCGGTCGATTTAATTCCCCATTGCTTGGCGAGTCGGGACCTTAGCTCTTGAGCAACTCATCGAAACTGCTGGGCCTGTGTATGCCGAAGCCCTGAACGCAGTCCACTCCCATTTGGCTTAGCAGATTACGGATTTGGTCATCTTCGACAAACTCGGCAATGGTACGCTTGCCCAGCGTTTGTCCGATGTCGTTGATCGCCCGCACCATAGCGAGATCGGTATCGTCTTTGGCCATGTCGCGCACGAAAATTCCATCAATTTTCAAGAAGTCGACCGGAAAACGGCGCAAATAGCTGAACGATGACAGGCCCGTGCCAAAATCATCCAGGGCGAAGGTACAGCCTCGGCCCCCCATGGTTTCCATGAACGCCAGGGCCTCCACCAGATTATTCACCGCGGCGGTTTCTGTGATTTCAAAACAGATTTTGTGCTCCGGCACTTTATGTCGGGCGAAGGCATCAATAACAAACCGTTCAAAGTCCGGCTGATCAAACGAGCGCCCGGAAAGGTTGATATGACAGGCGTCTAATTTCTTTACGTGCTCCGGGTGGGCCGCCAGCTGGCTAAAGACTTTCTCGATCACCCACCGATCAATTTGGTGGGCCGCGCCGAAGCGTTCGGCGGGGGGCAAAAATACCCCCGGCGGCACTATGTTTCCAGCCTCATCGCGCAAACGCACCAGTACTTCGTAGCGCAGACCATCGCCATTGGGATCGGTGGGAGCAATCATCTGGGCATCGAGAAATAGTCGGTCTTGTTGAAGGGCATCGCGAATCCGGTTGGTCCATTCCAGCTGACCACGGTGCTCCAACAATTGCTGATCGTCTTCGGCCGAAATATAAATACGATTGCGACCCTGTTCCTTCGCAAGGTAACAGGCAATGTCTGCTGCGCGCATCAAGCTTTCGAGATCGAGCGTTCTGCTGGAAATGGGTACCAGCCCGACACTGCAGCTGACGGTGTAATTGCGCCCATCCCAGGAAAATTCGGTGTTTTCGATGCCTTGACGCAACTTTTCGGCCACTTTAGCGGCGGTTTTCAGGTCGCAGTTTTCCAGGATCATGCCGAATTCGTCGGCCCCCAAGCGCGCCAGCATATCGCCCTCGCGCAAGATGGCGCGAAAAGTTTCTCCCACGTTGCGCAACAGCTCGTCGCCGCAAGAGTGACCGCAGGTGTCATTAATCAGTTTGAATTGATCGATATCGACAAAACAGAGGGCGTGCTGGGCCTGTTCGGTGCGGGCGCGGCCCAACGAGTCCGCCAAACGGCGTTCGAAGGCACGCCGATTAAACAGACCGGTCAGAACGTCGTGGGTGGCCTGGTGGCTCAGTTCCACCGATAGTCGACGAGATTCCGAAACATCTTCGAGGATAACAATGTAATAAGGCTCGGGCGCCGATGTAACCATTGAGATGGTCAAACGCGTCCAGACAATCTCGCCAGCGGCGGTCATCAGCCGCTGGTCCAGGGTATAGCTTTCGATCTCGCCAGAAGCTATAGAATGCGCCTGCCTAAGCCCCAGATCCCAGTCTTCCGGATGTACCAGATCTTTATAGCGACGCTGAGTCAGCTCCTCACTGGAGTACTCCAATATCTCGCAAATAGCGCTATTGACCTCGAGTATGTGGCCCGATAAGTGAACTTGCGCCATACCCACCGCCGCCTGCTCAAAAATGGCGCGAAACTTGGCTTCTGAGCGCCGCAAGACTTTGACCAGACGCCAACCCATCAACCAGGCAAGTAAAGCAACTACCACCAGATAACCGATGTTAACCACTGAAAGCAATCCGGTCAGCCAGCGCGCCGCCGAGGTCATGGCACGGCGGAATTGACTGGTGAGCGGGTCCAGCTCGGTGTTGATGGATTCGAGCTCCGCTCTAAGCGCCATTAGTCGTTCTGGGTTGGGATTCGCTGAGCGCCATTCCGACTGCAACTGCTCAGAAACCTCTGCCAACGCCAAGATATAGGGATCGGATTGGCGCCAGACAGCAACCGCCGCTTTAAAATGGCCGAATTCCGCAAAATTTCGAAACAGCCAGATCATACGGGGTATGTCACCAGGGTGATTGTGGCCCTGCATCAAGGCTTGTCGAGCTTTGTCGTAATCCAACGGCTCGGCTTCCATAAGTTTGCGCGCCCGGCGATCAGCCAGCGGAATCTCAAGCCACTCGCGCCCGCGCGCCAAATCTTCTGGCTGGCCCTCGTCAGCGTATTTGTGCAGGTAGTGAATGCCGGCCAGCTGAGCCCGCGACCAAACGCTCTGGCCACTGACATAGGCGGCAACGGCGGACTGAATCTGGACCGTCGCTATAGAGAAACCCACCGTCGCCGCGACCAGGCATACCAGGCCGGCTATCAAGGCGATAATTTTCAGCCGTTGGGGAGTAACGGTCTCAGGTGTTGTTATTGGCATCGATTGGACTCTTCGGACCGAAAGCGCACATACAGCTTTAGGTCTCGCCTTGAAGTGTTCAAGCTAGGGTCTTCCATTACTCAATTTAAGCAGCAAAGCGCCTAAAGCGCCAACGTGTTCGCTGAATCTTCTGGTGCGGTTCAACTTGTATTCGGCTGGCCTGGAAAAGCCTTGAGAGCTTTTTGGGGGAAACCGGCAAAGCGCTGGCCGGCACCTTGGCCCCACTATACAATGGTCGCAACCAACTAATCCACTGAACTGCTTTAACTATGGCGCTTCCAAGCTCTAAAACCCCCAACGAAGCATTCGCGCTCAAGCCTTGGTGGCTACCTCAAACCTTGGCGCCCAACCAACGCTGGCAGTGCGGTATTGGTCCTTTGTCGGTGTACCTGGAGCGCCGACAGGAAGACTGGTACCTGGCTTGGGACACTCAAGAGGAGTTGCTCGAGCCACAAAAGGTTATCAGTGAAGCCTGGCAACAACTTCCCGAAGGCCTGACGCAAAGCCGCTACGTGTTTCGCCGCGCGCCCACCCAATTTTGCCTCAAACCCCGCCTTCTGGATCGACCTCTGGTGGTCAGAACCCACCAGCCGGTCAAAGTCCCGCCCGGAGAGAGTATTACGTTTTACATCAGCTCGCCGGTGTTTGTGGTGGTCGAGCTGCTCAATCCGGCGACTTTTCTCGAAGAGCTGGTCACGGTGCGGTTATCGGACACCTGGTTTGGGCCCTCTACTCGAGAGGGAGAGCTTTGCTACGCCGCCAAGACCCACGCCCGCAACAGCCGGGAGGAAGTGCCACTGCGCTCTCACCGAGCCATTACTCCGGTCACCATTCGCAACCGTTCGGAACAACTGCTGGCGATCGAGAAGCTCAGCATCCCTTTGCCGTTTCTGGCGGTTTACGGCTTGGATGACGGCAGCCTCTGGACCGACCCGGTAACCCTTGAGCACTCCCATACCGAGGCGCTGGCGAAACTGGAGCTGGGCGGGCGCACTGACGCCGGCGCGGCTCTGTCGCAGGCCCGCATTCCCGGCCACTCCAATCGACTGGTGCGGGCATTTACCAGCATCTTTTCGGATTAACCGGCGGAGTCTGCCATGCTTGAATCCCTGACATTTCTCGACCAATACGAAAAATACATGTACTTGGTGCGCGCCGCGGTTTTGATTCTTGGGGGCCTTCTGGTGGCGAGCCTGGTGGCCCGCGCTTCTTTCAAGTTGATGAACCGGCATTTGAGCCCGCATCACAGTACTTTGATCAAGCGACTACTTTACTGGCTGATTCTGGGTTTGTTTCTCGCTTCGGCTTTGCGCCAACTCGGCTTCAGCCTGGGCGTTCTGCTGGGCGCCGCCGGGGTGCTCTCGGTGGCCATAGGTTTTGCCTCCCAGACCTCGGCGTCCAACATTATCAGAGGGTTTTTTTTGGTGGGTGAAAAGCAGTTTCATCTCGTATTCTTTTTTGGAGTCTTCTTCTTG
>CAZKCY010000060.1:0-9096 GCA_964551155.1 uncultured Marinimicrobium sp.
GCGGGTCATGCAATCCGAAGGCGATCGCAGCGGCAGGTTCGATGACCGCTGGGCCTTTACCACCAATACTTCGGCGCTGAACTACGGCACTGCTGCCGCGCTGACTGCAGCCAGTCGCGCGCTGCGTGGATACAACGACGACTTGGCACAAGAAAGTCTCGATACGGCCAAGAAGGTCTGGGAATACGAACAAGGCCGAGAACCGAATCTGTTTCGGGTCGGCAATACCACTGGCGGACGTTTGGAAGAGGAGCGCTTGAAAGCTGCTGTTGAGCTCCTGATCACGACTGAAGAAGCCAAGTATGCCGAAGCGGTGTGGGAGCTCCTGCCTCAGGTGAGCGAGCGCTTTGGCGCCAATGCCTTCATGTTGGTGGCTGCCATGCCTCACATGGATGAAGCTTATACTCAGGAACTGGAATCACTAACCCGCGAATATCGCGAGCAAATTCGCGCGCACGAGGCTGAGAACCCCTTTGGTGTCCCAATCACTCGCGGCGGCTGGGCTGGTGGCAGCAGGGTAATCGATTTCGGGGTTACCAATTACTGGTTGCACAAAGCCTTCCCGGAAGTGATCGAGAGCGACTTGGTATTCCGCAGTCTGGACTTTATTTTTGGCACCCACCCCGATTCTAACTACTCGTTCGTTTCCGCTGTTGGGCCCAAGTCCCAGACTGCCGCCTACGGCGGCAACCGGGCTGACTTCTCTTTTATTCCCGGAGGCGTAATTCCGGGCGTATTGGTGCTACCGCCCGACTACCCGGAAAACAAGAGCAACTGGCCGTTTTTCTGGGGTCAAAATGAATATGTGATCAATGTCGGCAGCAGCTATATGTTCCTTGCCAATGCCGCTCAGCAAATGCTTGAAAACCAGTAGCCACTTGGTTTAAAGCGGAAGAAAAAGGCCCTTCAGATGCTAGCTGAAGGGCCTTTTTTGGTTGCGCAGGATTAAGAGTTTTTAGGCGGCGGACAATGAAAGCTTTGCATTACCCTTTCTCCCTCTATTGAGTCCAGGTGAACATCGAAGCCCCAAAGCCGGTGCAGATGGCGCAGCACCTCCTGGGCCGAGTCGTCCAAAGGTTTGCGCTGATGGCGGATGTGCTGCAAAGTGAGCGAGCGGTCGCCGCGCAGATTGACACTTAGCACTTGGATGTTGGGCTCGCGGCTGCCCAGGTTGTACTGTCCAGCCAAAGCCGCTCGCACCGCTTGATAACCTTCCTCATCGTGAATCGCATCGACCTTGATGTGAGTTTCCCGATCGTCGTCGACAATGGCAAACAGCTTCAAGTCGCGAATCACCTTGGGTGATAAATATTGCAGAATAAAGCTTTCGTCTTTGAAATTGCGCATCGCAAACTGCAGGCTGTCTTTCCAATCGCTGCCGGCGAGCTCGGGAAACCAGCGCCGGTCCTCTTGGGTGGGCGTTTCGCATATGCGTCTAATGTCGCGCATCATGCTGAACCCCAACGTATAAGGGTTGATACCGCTGTAGCCCGGGTGATTGTAAGCTGGCTGATATATAACACCGGCGTGAGACTGCAAAAACTCCAAAATAAAGCCTTCGGTTACCAGGCCCCGGTCATACATTTCATTCAAAAGCGTGTAATGCCAGAAAGTGGCCCAGCCTTCGTTCATAACCTGGGTTTGGCGTTGGGGGTAAAAATACTGGGCTATCTTGCGCACTATGCGCACCACCTCTCGTTGCCAGGATTCCAGCAAAGGCGCATTTTTTTCGATGAAATAGAGCAGATTCTCCTGCGGTTCGGTGGGAAAGCGAAAGCTGCTGTCTTCAGGCGCGTCAGCTTGATCCGCGGCGGTCGGGATCGTTCGCCAAAGATCGTTCACCTGGCGCTGCAAGTGCGCCTCTCGTTCGCTCTGGCGAGCCCGCTCCAGGGCCGCGGAAATTGGCGAAGGCCGCTTATAGCGATCGACACCATAGTTCATTAAAGCGTGGCAGGAATCGAGGGTCGCCTCAACCGCGGCCACCCCGTAGCGCTCTTCGCACTCGGCCAGATAATTTCTCGCGAACAGGAAGTAATCGATGATCGCGCTGGCATCGGTCCAGGTCCGAAAAAGATAGTTGCCCTTAAAGAACGAGTTGTGACCGTAACAGGCATGAGCGATTACTAATGCCTGCATGGTCATGCTGTTCTCTTCCATTAGATAGGCAATGCAAGGGTCGGAGTTGATCACTAGCTCATAGGCCAAGCCCATTTGTCCGCGCCGGTAAGCATTTTCCACCGACACAAACTGCTTGCCGTAGGACCAGTGGTGGTAGCCAAGTGGCATGCCGGAAGCGGCATAGGCATCCATCATTTGTTCCGAGCTGATGATTTCAATTTGATTGGGGTAGGTGTCCAGGCCAAATTCCGCGGCAATCTCGGCTATGGCCTGGTCGTAGTCCTGGATCAGCTCAAAGGTCCAGTCGGAGGTGGCGGAAATGGGTTTGGCTATACGCATGATTCAGCTCGCCTGCCGGTGGGCATTTTTATGAAACAGCTCGCGAAATACCGGATAGATATCTCGGGCATCAGAGATACGCTGCATCGCAAAAGCCTCGGGAAACTGCTCTTGCACAGCTTCGTACTCGTACCAGAGCGCCTGATGTTCCCGCTGGGTTATTTCGATGTAGGAAAAATACTGTACTTTGGGCAGAATTGATTCGCTCAGCAGTTTTTGACACAGGCTCGAATCTTCGTTCCAGTTGTCGCCATCGGAGGCTTGAGCTCCGTAAATATTCCATTCGCTTTGCGGGTAGCGGGCATCCATAACCGTCTGCATTAACCGCAAGGCGCTCGAAACAATGGTGCCGCCAGTTTCCCGAGAGTAAAAAAACTCCTCTTCATCGACCTCTTTGGCACTGGTGTGGTGGCGAATGAATACCACTTCGGTATGCTGGTAATTGCGTTGTAAAAAAAGGTACAGCAGAATAAAAAATCGCTTGGCCAGGTCTTTGGTGCTCTGGGTCATGGAGCCGGAGACATCCATCAGGCAGAACATCACCGCCTTGCTGCGCGGTACCGGATGCTGGACGTGGAGGTTGTATTTCAAATCAAAGGTATCTAGCCAAGGCACCCGGTTAATTCGGGCCTGAAGCTCTGCAATCTCGGCCTCCAGTGCCTTAATGCGCAAGGGGTCGTGGAGCAGGTCGGTTTTGATTTTTTCCTGTGCCAGTTCTTGTTCGAGAAGTTTTAGTTGGCGTCGCTTGGCGCCGGTGAGTGCTATGCGTCGGGCATGCGCCGAGCGCATCGAACGCACCACGTTGAGTTGTCCGGGGTTGCCCTGGTTGCTGAAGCCGGCTCTGTGGCGAGTGAAGCTTTGACTTCCGGCGAGCTGCCGCTTGATCAGATTGGGCAGCTCCAGGTCGTCGAACATAAAGTCGAGAAACTCAGCTTGGGAGATCTGAAACACAAACTCATCCCGACCTTCGCCCTGGTCGCTGGCGCTGGAACCACCGGCACCAGCGCCCCCACCCTGGGGGCGGGCAATCTGATCGCCCTGCACAAATTCTTGATTTCCGGGCAGAACTTTTTCCTGATGTCCTCCGCTGGCGTGTTGAAACACCGGTTCGTGCACATCACGCGCCGGTATGCTGATTTTCTCACCCTGCTCGATATCGGTGATCGAGCGCTGGCTTACCGCGTCGGACACCGCCCGCTTGATGTGACTCTTGTAGCGCTCTAAAAAGCGTTGACGATTGACGGCGCTTTTGTTTTTGGCGTTGAGGCGTCGGTCGATTATATGGCTCATTGTCTACCCCAAAACTGTTGCCCGATATCTGCACAGCCTTCGAAAATGCCGAAGGCCCCGAGCGGCAAGTCCTTTTGAGCCGGTTAATTTATTGGGATTTGCGCACCCGCAAATACCATTCCGACAGCAGGCGAACCTGTTTTTCGGTATAGCCGCGCTCGATCATCCGGTCGACAAAATCCTGGTGCTTTTTCTGGTCGGCGGTGGAGGCCTTGGCGTTGAAGGAAATTACCGGCAGCAGATCCTCGGTATTGGAGAACATCTTCTGTTCGATAACCGTGCGCAGCTTCTCGTAACTGTTCCAGGGCGGGTTGCGGCCTTGGTTGTTGGCTCTGGCGCGCAACACAAAGTTGACGATCTCGTTGCGAAAATCCTTGGGGTTGCTGATCCCCGCCGGTTTTTCGATTTTCTCCAGTTCCTGGTTGAGTGCCTCCCGGTCGAGAATCTCCCCGGTATCCGGGTCCCGGTATTCCTGGTCCTGAATCCAGAAATCGGCAAAGGTGACATAGCGGTCGAAAATATTCTGGCCGTATTCGGTATAGGATTCCAGGTAGGCGGTCTGGATTTCTTTGCCGATAAAATTTACATAGCGCGGCGCTAGGTACTGTTTGATAAAGCTGAGATAGCGCTCGCGGGTTTCGGGCGGAAACTGCTCTTGCTCGATTTGCTGCTCGAGCACATAGAGCAAGTGCACCGGGTTGGCGGCGACTTCGGTTGGGTCGAAGTTGAACACTTTGGAGAGGATCTTGAAGGCAAACCGAGTCGACAGGCCGGTCATGCCCTCGTCCACGCCTGCGGCGTCTCGATACTCTTGAATCGATTTGGCTTTCGGGTCGGTGTCTTTCAGACTTTCGCCATCGTAGACCCGCATCTTGGAGTAGATGCTCGAATTTTCCGGCTCCTTCAAGCGCGAAAGGATAATGAATTTTGCCAGCATTCGCAGGGTATCCGGGGCGCACTGGGCGTGGGCGAGAGAGCTGTTCTGCAACAGCTTCTGGTAGATTTTCACTTCCTCGGAAACTCTCAAACAGTAGGGCACTTTAACGATATAGACCCGGTCGAGAAAAGCTTCGTTGTTTTTGTTGTTCCTGAAAGTCTGCCATTCGGATTCGTTGGAGTGCGCCAGAATAACGCCATCGAAGGGAATGGCGCCCAGGCCCTCGGTGCTGTTGTAGTTGCCTTCTTGGGTGGCGGTCAACAGTGGATGTAACACCTTGATCGGCGCTTTGAACATTTCCACGAATTCCATCAGCCCTTGGTTGGCTCGGCAGAGCCCGCCGGAGAAGCTGTAGGCGTCGGGATCATTCTGGGGATACTCTTCCAGCTTGCGGATATCGACTTTGCCCACCAGAGCGGAAATGTCCTGGTTGTTTTCGTCTCCCGGTTCGGTCTTGGAAATCGCTACCTGATCGAGAATTGAGGGATAGACTTTGACCACCCGGAATTGACTTATATCTCCCTGATATTCGTGCAGGCGCTTGACCGCCCAGGGCGACATTATGGTTTTCAGGTAGCGCAGCGGAATGCCGTAATCTTCCTCCAATATCCGACCGTCTTCGTCAGGGTTGAATAACCCCAGGGGCGATTCAAATATGGGGGAGCCTTTAATGCAGTAAATCGGCATTTGCTGCATCAGTGATTTAAGCTTTTCCGCCAGCGACGATTTGCCGCCGCCGACCGGGCCCAGCAGATAGAGGATCTGTTTCTTCTCTTCCAGGCCTTGGGCGGCGTGTTTGAAAAACGAGACTATCTGCTCGACACACTCTTCCATGCCGTAGAAGTCGGCAAAGGCCGAATAGCGTTTAATGACTTTGTTGGAAAAAATTCGGCTCAGACGAGAGTCCCGGGAAGTGTCTATCAGCTCCGGTTCGCCAATAGCCGCGAGCATTCGTTCGGCGGCGGTGGCGTAGGCCGAAGGGTCAGTTTTGCACAGCTCCAAATACTCCTGAATACTCATCTCTTCCTGTTGCGATGAGACATAGCGGTCGCGGTAGTGGTTGAAAATCGTCATTGATCAACTCCTGGCGCTTTATTACTGTGAAGGAGTGCGCAATAAAAGGCTGCGCAAAAATCGGTTGAGGCAAGTCCGGTAAGCCAGCCGCTGTAGTAAGCATAGCTGCAAATCAATTTACTGATGGTGGTGAATGAAAAAAGTCTTCTCAAGATCATTCGTTGAGCTCATCAAAAGGCTTTGTGGTAGCCAAGAGCCCGGCCAGTTTTGGTCAGTTTTCGCCAAAAAAATGTCACTTTTTTGGACGGATCAAGCCAGGCTTAACCTTTTATTAAATATACCGCAACTTTCGGGCCAAGCTAGAAAAATTGAACCGAAAAAACTCCGTTCTTTTAGCTGGCGCGGAGTCAGCCAAGCGTCATAAGCTTAGACCCGAAAAAAATCTTGCCGTTGCAAGTGGCGCGATTTTTTTTATGCGATAATGCCGCCACTGTGATCTCCCGGAAAGGTCTGAATAGGCCCCAGCCGACTAAAAGGAATGAAGCTCTATGCAATCCCCCTCGATCAAAGGTGCAGGCACCTCCCAGGTTCTGGTCACCGGCGGTGCCGGTTATATTGGCAGCCATGTGTGTGTGGAGTTGGTGGCCGCTGGTTACGAGCCGGTGGTGGTGGACAATCTCAGCAACAGCAAGCCCGAGGCGCTTAAGCGGGTGGCAGAGATCTGCGGTCGGGAGCTGGCTTTCTACCAACTGGATTTGAACGATCGCGCCGGGCTCGAGAAAGTCTTTGAACGGCACGATTTCAGTGCGGTGATGCACTTCGCCGGGCTCAAGGCGGTGGGTGAATCGAGTCAGATACCGCTGAGCTATTACCGAGAAAATGTCGGTAGCACTCTGACGCTCGCAGAAGTGATGAGCAAATTTCAGGTTTGGAATTTGATTTTTAGCTCCTCTGCGACCGTCTACGGCGACCCAATCAGCGTACCCATCGATGAGAGCTTCGCCACCTCCGCTACCAACCCTTACGGGCGCAGCAAGCTGATTATCGAAGAGATCTTGCGCGATCTGGCTGCCGCTCCGAAAAATCAATGGAATATCAGTCTGTTGCGCTATTTTAATCCTATCGGTGCTCATGCCAGCGGGCTGATTGGCGAGGATCCGGCGGGTATTCCCAACAATTTGCTACCCTATGTAGCACAGGTTGCGATTGGCAAACTCAAAGAGCTAGCCATTTTTGGCGATGACTATGCCACGGTAGATGGCACAGGCGTGCGCGATTACATTCATGTGGTGGATCTGGCGCGTGGCCATGTGGCGGCGCTCAATGCGCTGAACACTGCCGGGCAAGGCTGCCGGGCTTACAAACTGGGTACCGGTCAGGGCTATTCGGTGTTGCAGGTGGTAGAAGCCTTCGAGCGTGCCAGTGGCCGCAAGGTGCCCTACAAAATTGCTCCGCGGCGACCGGGCGATATCGCCAGCTGCTACGCCAATGCCGACTTGGCGCGCCGCGAACTGGGGTGGGAGGCTGAATTCGGTCTCGAGCGGATGATGGCTGATGCCTGGCGCTGGCAGTCCCAAAACCCCGATGGCTACGCTTCTCGCTAGAAGCTTCGAGGTTGGATTTGCCCGCCTCGGCGCCACCGAGTCTTTGATGCCCGATTTTTGATTTTAATGCCCCGGGGCTGTGGCTCTGGGGTTTATCACCAAGGAGTGTTTTATGCTGCATCTGTTGTGGTTGTTGGTAGGGCTCGGGTTCCTGACCGTCGGTGGTGAAAGCCTGGTGCGCGGCGCTTTGGCGGCCGGCAAGCGCCTGGGCGTCTCACCTCTGCTGGCCGGTTTGGTCATAGTGGGCTTTGGCACTTCGGCGCCCGAGTTGGTGGTCTCAGTGGGCGCCGCTCTGAGTAATCAACCGGATATCGCTCTGGGCAACGTGATCGGCAGTAACATTGCGAACATTCTGCTGATTCTGGGCCTCGCCGGTCTAATTATGCCCCTGACAGTGCACCGTAACTCTCTTGCGCGGGATGGTATCGCCATGCTGGGCGCGACTTTCCTGTTTCTGCTTTTGAGCCGCGGCGGCCTGGGAGCCCTGGATGGGGTTATGTTTCTGGTGGCGCTGGCGGCCTATTTGCTCTGGTCCTACCGCACCGAACGGGTTGCACCCCAAGGACCCGAAGCCGAGCTGCATAAGGCCGAGGCGGACGAGCGGGTTCACGTGCCGGTTTCCCTGCCTTGGACGCTGTTGCTGGTGATCGGCGGGTTGGTGCTATTGATTGGCGGCGCGCGGCTGTTCTTGCTGGGCGCTGTCGGTCTCGGTGAGCAGCTGGGCGTGCCGGAAGCCATTATCGGCCTGACGGTAGTGGCGGTGGGTACTTCTCTGCCGGAGTTGGCTGTGTCGGTGATCGCCGCCATACGTCGCCATGCCGATGTCGCCGTGGGCAACATTCTGGGCAGCAATATCTTCAATATTCTGGGGATTCTGGGGGTTTCGGCGCTGCTTCAGCCGCTGCCGATGGCCGGTCGCATGCTAGCCATAGATCAGTGGGTCATGTTGGGCGCGGCGCTGCTGTTGTTGGCCTTCCTGCTTTCCGGTCTGCGTCTGAACCGGGTTGAGTCGGGTATTATGCTGGCGGTTTATGTCGGCTATGTGGCCAGCATGACTATCTAGCTGTATCTGTTTCGAGCCGGAATAGCTCCGGCTCGAAAGCTTCAAACAAGCGGCAGCCTCAGGCAAAAGCGAGCGCCGCCCATCTCATCTTCGGCCTGTTCGATCTCAAGTTTGCCGCCGTAACTTTCGACAATATCCGCGGCTACCGCCAAGCCAATCCCCTGGCCCGGCTGCAAGCTGTCCAGGCGCTGACCTCTTTGTAATACTCGCACTCGCTCATCGGCTGGAATTCCCGGGCCGTCGTCAAGGATTGTGATAATTAGATTTTGTGCCTCTTGGTGGGCTGAAACCCGCACCCGACGATGGCAATATTTGAAGGCGTTCTCCAGCAGATTGCCCAGTAACTCCAACAAATCCTGCTCTTCCCCGGGAAATTCGAGGTCCGGTGCCAACGAGGCCTTAAAATCCACCTGCTTGTCTCGGTAGACTTTCTGAAGCGCACTCGCCAGGCGCTGCGCGGCCGGTGCCAGCGGCGTGCGCCGGTGCAGGCCCCTCTGCTGGCCGGAAACCGCGCGCTGGAGCTGATAGCTGACCACTTGCTCCATACGGGTGAGCTGCTCGTCCAGGGTTTGTTCCAGCTCGGGCTCCGCTATTTGGCCCCGCACCCGGCCGCGCAATACCGCCAGGGGAGTTTTAAGGCTGTGCGCCAAGTTGCTCAGGCTGTCTCGATAGCGCTGGCGCAGAGCCTGCTCCCGCTCAATGGATTCGAACAGCGCCTTGAAGTTTCCCTT
>CAZKCY010000060.1:9106-9587 GCA_964551155.1 uncultured Marinimicrobium sp.
CCCGGGCCAGCACTTGGTTGAGGTTGTCCACAACCGGTTGCAGCTCCCGGGCATGTTCGCCCCCGACGTAGGCGCTGGCGCCTGTTTGCATGGCCTGGAGCTGTTGGGCCAAACGCCGCACCGGCCTTAACCCCCAGCGCAGAATGGCGCTCTGGACCACCAGCAATACGAGCGTCACCGCCCCCAGCCAGCGCCAAAGCTGATTGCGGTAGGCCGCCAGTTCGGCGCTGTAGGCACTGCGATCGCGCAGCAAGGCGAAGCGAAAAGGGTGTTCGGCACCGGTCTCGTCTTGCCAGAGAAGGTCGTAATGCGCCTGCCAGTGGAGCGCGTCGTCGAATCTCAGGGTATCGATCTGCAGTTGACCGGCGCTGAGCCGGTGGGCGAAGGCTGCAAAGGGCGGAGGCTGTTGCAGTTGGGCTGACTGGGAGCGCCAAACCAAATCACCATCGCCGCGGTAAATAAAACCGTAGAGACCGGAGTT
>CAZKCY010000061.1:0-9387 GCA_964551155.1 uncultured Marinimicrobium sp.
GTCACTTACCAGACTGTCGATGCAGGGCGGTGTCAAGGTGCGCTCCTCCCGGCCGTCAATGGCTTTTAAAAAGCTGTTGGCGGTGAAGATTTCCTGGTCGATCTGCGCCAGGGTGTAGATGTCCAGATTGTTGTGCGGCGCCACCCAATCCCGCCCGGGAGTTTTTTTGGAGCAGGGATGGAACAGGGTGTGATTACCCAGCTCGTGGCCGACTTCGGCCGCCGCGCGCCACTCATCCAAGCGCTCCCGCACTACCGGCGCCGACAGGGTCAGGTAGAAGGAGCCGTTCAAGTCGTACTTGTTGAGCGCCGGAATGGCGTGATCCAACTGGCTGTGAAGCGCGTCGTCGTAGGACAGGCTCACCGCCGCCTTTTGCCCCTCGGGCCAAGCGGGTGAGTCGGCGCAGGCGGTTAAGGTCGCCAAGGTCAGTACCAAGCCGGTCAAAGAAATCGATAAATGTTTCATAAGTCAAAACTCGAGTTGTTATGTTTAAAAATCGTTTGGGAAGCTGCCGATAATAACAGCAAAAAGTGAGTTCACCGATCCAGCCTTAGCTCAGCAGTCCCCCGGCCACCAACAAGGTACCCACCAAAGTCACCACTATCACCCCGGCGATATTGAGCGCCAGGCCGGCCGAGGCCATCTGTTTGACCTTCAGCTCGCCCGAGCCGAACACTATGGCGTTGGGCGGTGTGGCCACCGGCAGCATAAAGGCGCAGCTGGCGGCTATGGCGGCCGGCACCGCCAGTGCCTGGGCGGGCAGGCCAAGCGCCAGCGCCAGAGCCCCCAGCAGGGGCAGAAAGGCCGCCGTGGTGGCGGTGTTGCTGGTGACTTCGGTGAGAAATATTACCGTTAAGGTAACGCTGCCGATCACCAGCAGAATCGGCAGGCCTTCCAAGACCGAGAGCCACTCGGCTATGGCTTTCGCCAGACCGGAATCCTGAATCAGACCCGCCAGCGCCAGGCCGCCGCCAAACAGCAGCAGCACATCCCAGGGCAGTTTTTTGGTGGTGTCCCAATCCATCAGGCGCGAACCTTCGCCATCGCCGGCCGGCAGCGCGTGAAGGACCAAGGCACAGGCGATGGCGATGCCGGCGTCCGAAATTCCCAGTTGCGGCAGCATATCTTCCAGCAAGGGCTGAAACACCCAGGCGCTTGCGGTCAGCGCAAAGACGATCGCCACACGCTGCTCCATGGTGGAAAGGGAGCCGAGCTTGGTCAGGCGTTTTTGAAATTCCGCCCGGCCGGATTGGCTCTTGGAGTCATCCTTGGTTTCGGTGCCGGCGCTCAAGCCTTGGGCGACACCCCTGGCCAGCCAGAACCAGGCCAGGGTTAGCATGGCCAGAGCAACCGGTACCCCGACCAGCATCCATTCGGCAAAGCCAATCTCTATCTGGTGTTGCTCCGACAGATAAGCCGCCAATAAGGCGTTAGGCGGTGTACCAATCAGCGTGCCAATACCACCGATGCTGGCGGCGTAGGCAGTCCCCAGCAGCAGGGCCACGGCGTAGGGGTTGCCCTCTTTGGCCGAATCCACGTTTTTCATTCGCACCACTGACAGCGCTATGGGCAACATCATTATGGCGGTGGCGGTATTGCTAACCCACATGCTTAGAAAAGCCGTCGCCAGCATAAAGCCGGCCAGCTCCTTGGCGGGCGTGCCGCCCAGCTTGGACAGCGTCAACAAGGCTATGCGCTCGTGCAAACGCCAGCGCTCCATGGCCAGGCCCAGGGTAAAACCGCCCAGGAACAGAAAAATCAGCGGGTGGGCATAGCTGCGGGTAATATCGCCGATTTCGTCGATACCCAGGCTGGGGCCAAGCACTATGGGCAGCAGCGCGGTTATGCCCAGGGGCAGAATCTCGGCAATCCAGAAAGCGGCCATCAGCCAGGCAAGGCCAAAAGTTCGCCAGGCTGCCGGGCTCAACTCGCCGGGCGCTGGAACAATCACTGCCAGGACCAGGCCCGCTAGACCAATAAAGGCGCCAATATGCTTGCCTGAGGGCTTAACAGTCATACTTCGATTTCCCTCTACTTTTTATAGTTTTGAAACTCTCTCTATAGCTTAGCGGGCTTTTTCAAAAATTTTCGCAACCAAGAATTTCTGCAGTTTAGTCCAAGCTTTGGCAAATACCCTGAAAATGCTCTAGGCTAAGAGCTTTGGGGCGCTGTATGGATTCATGCGAATGAGCAGCTCATTGAGCAAGCGCAAACCCTGGGGTGGGTGAGGGTCTCCTCTTCCAAGCAGTTACTTTCGAGCGCGCGGTAAGGATATGGCGAAACAGGGCCGAGACAAACAATCACTGGAAGCGCGAATTCGGGAGCTGGAGCGCGAGCTGGCACTTTTGAAAGGCCGCTCGAGCTCCGAGGAATCGAGCATCTCGGGCGCTTATGCTCCGTCCTCTGAACAATCCTCCAGCTCCCATTCCGAGCTCTCTGCCTCTGAACCCCTGGCCGGACGTGTCTCCTCTGAATCGGGGATCGAACCGATTTCTTCTGCTTCCACCGCCGTGCTCTCTAAGCTCGACAACTGGCTTATCGACACCTTTAAGTTTTTGCTGACCGACTACAACACCGCTGGCATGAACTACGCTTTGGCTCGGCTGGGCGACTTTTTAGGCCTGGTGGACTGCAGTCTGTGGCGCTTGGATGAACGCCATCGGCAGGTCGAGAACTTCGGTAGGTGGCAGACCGAAGTGCTACCGGTGCTGAATCAGGACCGCTGGGTGGGGCTGGTGCTGTCCGATAAAGCCCATTGTTTGGCAGTACTGCAGGCCGGCCGGCCGCTGATTATTGGCCCTGAGCCCGCCACCGGGGCGCTGGCGCGAATGTTCAATGACAGTGGGGTGGGCAGCTCGGTGTTGGTACCGGTGCAGCGCAATCACAACACCGAAGGTTTTATCGCTCTGCATAGGAAAAAGCCCGGGACCTGGGACAGCGGCGAACTGGAGCTGGCCGAAGTGGTTGCGGATATGCTCTTGGCGGTGGATGAGCGCCAGCGCCTGATACGCCAGCTTTCCAATCGCGATTTGCGCTTTCAATATGCCATGGATGCCTCCCGCGATGGCATTTGGGACTGGGACATAGCCACCGGCAAGGTCTACTACAGTCGCAGCTACATGCGTATGTTGGGCTATGAAGATGTGCCTCTGCCCGCCCACCAGAAAACCTTCGAAAATCTTTTTGTACTTCCCGAAGACGCCGACAGTGTGCGCGAGCAGTTTTGGACCGCGCTGGACAGCGGGCGTGAATATCTGAACCTCGAATTTCGCATGCGTCACAAAAGCGGGCGAGTGCGCTGGATTTACTGCCGGGCCAAATTTGTTGAGCCAGATGCCCAGGGCCTGCCTCAACGCTGCGTCGGCATCAATGCCGACATTACCGATTTCATCCAAACTCAGGAGCAACTGCAGGCCGCAAAAAACCAAGCCGATCAGGCCAACCGAGCCAAGAGCGACTTTCTCGCGCGCATGAGCCACGAGATCCGCACGCCCATGAACGCCATCATCGGTCTGGGCCATTTGCTGGCCGAGTCCAACCTAGATCCGCGCCAGCGGGGCTATTTACAGAGCATAAACCAGGCTTCAGATTCGCTCTTGCAGATGATCAACCAGTTGTTGGATCTGTCCAAGGTTGAGCGAGGCAGTATTATTCTCGAGCAGGCCCATTTTGATCTGGAGGGGGTGCTGGAAAAACTGTCGCGATTGTTTGAAGTCAGCAGCATACCGCGCGAAATTGACATTGTTTACGACCTGCGCAAGGAGGTGCCCCGTTTTTTGCGTGGCGACGCGGCGCGCTTGACTCAGATTCTTCGCAGCCTGATCGACCAATTGTTGCGCCATACCAGCGGTGAGCGAATTCTCGTGCAGGTCAGCATGGGCGAAAGCGACGCCAAGTCGGTGCGTCTGGAATTTGCGATTGCCGAACTTGGAGCCAATGTCAGCCCGGCGGAGCTGGAGCAATTGCAGACCGCTTTGCGACGTGACTTGGCCGCCGCGGCTACCGACGCCGATAGCGGCTTTGGACTGGGTATGTGCCGGCATTTGATTGAGTTGATGCAGGGCGAGTTGCGCATCGAGTGCCGCCCCGGGCCAGGCTGCAGCCTGCACTTTGGCGCTCTGTTCGAACACAGTCAAATGGGTGCCAAAACCTTGCAGGAGCAACCGAACAGGTTTGAGACATTGCGCGCCTTGGTAGTGGACGACAACGCCCTGGCGCGGGAAATTCTGACCGGAACCCTGGCTGGTTTGGGGCTGGACACCGGCAGCGTCCCCAACGCCGATCAGGCCCTGGGAAGTTTGCAGCGCGCTGAGCAGGCAGGGAAACCCTATGACCTGGTGCTCATGGACTACAATATGCCGGTTACCGACGGCCTCGAAGCCACCGACCGGATTAAAGCCGATGCCAGCTTGCGCCATACCCCGCGGGTGTTTTTGGTTTCGTCTTTTCATCGAGACGAAATATTTGCCAATAACCAAAAGGCCGAGCTGGTAGACGCCTTTCTCGGTAAGCCGATCAGTCATTCGAGGCTGTTTGACGCCTTGGTTCAGGTATTTGCGCCAGAAGAACTCGCGGATTTTGAAGAGACCGAACAAAGGGCGCGGGATCTTCTTGCCGGAGTGCGGGTGCTGTTGGTGGAAGACAACAAGGTCAATCAGCAGGTGGCTTCGGGTCTGTTGCGCAAGCGCGGCCTAACGGTGACGCTAGCCAACAACGGGCGCGAGGCTTTAGATCGCTTGCATTCCGACCCCGAGGCCTTCGATGTAATTTTAATGGATGTCGAAATGCCGGTTATGGACGGTTACCAAGCCAGCCGAGCAATTCGTTCCGGTCTGTGTCGACCGGATATCCCGATTATCGCGCTAACCGCCCAGGCTCTGAGAGGCGACCGAATTCGCTGCCTAAAGGCCGGTATGAATGCTTATCTGAGCAAACCCATTAGGCCGGCCAAACTCTATCAAACGCTGCAGGAATGTCTGGATCGGCCGCTAATTAATAGCGACTGACTTAAGCCACATCGTTCCTGTACTCTTGCAGGCTGTTTAAAAAACGTTTTCGAGATCCCAGTGCCGACTCAGATAGACAGCCAAGCCCTCAACGAAGGCATTGACCGCAAACAGCTGGCGCGCGTCAAGCAACGCTTTTTGAACCTCAATCGCGAGCGTTACGAGCGCACCCAGGCGGCTCTGTCCGAACGGCAGAAAGACTTTCTGGTGCTTTTGCCGCTGGTGTTCCACGTCAATCATCCGATGTTGCCGGGTTACGTTTCCCACCGCACGCCAAGCGGCGTGGCTCATTACAAACCGGGCAAGGATGAGCTGCGCTGCGCTCAAGTACTGGCGCGCAGTTTCCGCTATCACCGCGACTTGACTGTTCGAGAGATGGAAATCGACGCCCTTTTTGTCATGGGCAGCATCGGCACTATCGCCCAGAGCGATGCCAGTGACCTGGATATTTGGGTATGCCACAAGGATGGCCTGAGCAGCGAGGCACTGGCTGAACTGCGGCTCAAGTGCGACCAGATATCGCGTTGGGCGGAGCAGAATATTCGCCTGGAGGTGCATTTCTTTCTGATGAACCCGGCGCGCTTTCACGCCGGTCTGCTGGGCCAGCTGAGCAGCGAGGGCAGCGGCTCGGCCCAGCACTATTTATTGCTCGATGAGTTCTATCGAACAGCCCTCTGGCTGGCCGGTAAAATTCCGCTCTGGTGGTTCGTACCCGCAGACCAGGAAGATGATTACCAGACCTATACCGGAGAATTGTTGAGCCGGCGCTTTGTGCGCGCCGCTGAGGTCATAGATTTTGGCGGCGTGCCGGAAACGCCCTTGAGCGAGTTTGTCGGCGCCGGTATCTGGCATTTGTATAAAGGCATTGACGCGCCCTACAAGTCGGTGCTCAAGCTGCTGCTATTGGAAGTTTACGCCGCCGACCAAGGCCGACGGCCGTTGGCCCTGGAGTTCAAAGCCGCGCTCTACGCCCGCGAGCCGGATCCCGATTTGCTCGACCCTTACGTAATGGTCTATCGCCACCTGGCGGCGTATTTGCAATCTCACGAACAGCGCCAGCGCCTGGAACTGGTGCGTCGCGCCCTCTATTTTAAAGTCAACAAACCGCTGACCCGCCCGCCGGCCCGAGGCTACAAATCCTGGCAGCGTGAATTGCTGGAGACTTTGGTGGCTGAGTGGGGCTGGCCTAGCCATCGCCTGCATTTACTGGACAGCCGGCGTTACTGGAAGGCGCCCGAGGTGCTGGGCGAGCGCAGCCTATTGGTGAACGAACTCAATTCCAGCTATCGGCTGATCAGCGGCATTGGCAAGGCCGCCCCTATGCGCGCTCACATCAGCGAAGAAGAGCTGATGGTACTGGGGCGCAAACTGCACGCCGCTTTTGAGCGCAAAGCCGGCAAGGTGGAATGGGTCAACCCCGGCATTTCCGAAGACTTGCATGAGCCGGCCTTGTGTTTGATGTACGCCAAGGCGCCCGATACGGCGGCAGACGACTATTCGGAAAACCGCAGCCTTGGCTTGTGGGAGCTGCACAGAGGCTCTTATGCCGAGTTTCAGGGCCGGGACAAAAGCCTGTTACCGCTAAAAAGATCGCGCCAGTTTCTCGAGCTGTTTCTCTGGTGCTATTGCAACGGCATGCTCAGCGCCAACACTCGCATCGATATTCAACGTACCCATGGCGCTTCTGAAGCCTGGAGCTTCAGCGAAGCTCAGAAACAGCAGCTGTTGCACACTCTGCAGCACTGGTTGCCATTGCCCTTGCCGGAATCCAACCACGAAGTATTCAAAGGCGGCGCTCGTCCCGAGCGACTGTTGATGTTGTTCAACTTGGGGCGCGAACCGCAGCCGGGACTGCGCAAGCGCGGTCTGCAGTTGCTCAGTAACCGCCAGGACGCCCTGGACTACAGTGGGCTGCGAGAAAACCTGGTGCTAAGCGTCGATATAGTGCAATTCAATAGTTGGCAGGAGGTGCTCTGCCGGCACTACGACACCGACCCGCTGGTCAATTGTCTGCTTTACTATATGCGGCTTTTGCCCCCTGGTCGGCGCATGGCGCTGCCCGAACTGACCATTCGTTGCCTCAACACTCAGCAAGGTCCCCTAGTAGTTCAGCGCCTGGAGGAGCTATGGCGCGATTTGGTGGGTTGTTATTACTCCGGCACTCGGCCGGCCAATAGCCGCTATCTGTTGGAGACTGGAGACGAGTACCTGCTGATCCAGTTTTTTCAAGACCAGCCCCAAGTCGGTCGTTTCAAGACTTACGCCGAGCTGCTGGAAAAGCTGGCCAGCCCGCAGCTCGAACGCAGCCCCTTAGTGGTAGATCGCTACGCCCTGCTCGATCGGCCTTTGAAACTTCTGAGTGAAACCGCCGCTCAGCCCGGCATACATCTTTACTATCAGTTGAGCGAGCAGGCCGGTGAACAAGAAAAGGGACAAAGCGCCACCATCACTCTTCTCGATGAGAAAGGCTCACTGTTTACCACCGTCATGCCTTATTACAACCGGCGGACTTTGCTGCGACCCTTGCACTACTTCATTCGCTCAGTGCTGACCCGCCAGAATCTGGTGGCCGATTTGACCCGCGAGCCGGCCAGCCACTACGATTTGTATTTCTACGAGCTGCAGGGCAACTCCAGTCGCAGTCGAGGCCATCTCGAGCCGCGCAGTATCGCCAGCGATATTAGTCAACTCGCCTTTGTCAGCATTCAGGTCATTGCCGAGCCGGGTGAACAGACCGGTATCAGCTACACCATCTACTGCGACCAGCGGGAGTTCTCCGAGCTGGAATGGGGGCCCGAATTGTTCCGCGAAGTGGCGGCCTGCATTCTCAGCCAAAGACGCGGCGGCGAGCGCTATCCCTGCTACATCACCGATTTGGATCTGGCCCAGTGCCGGGATCTGATTGCGCCTCAAGGCGGTTTGCAACTAAGTCACTATCTGCGCATCAAAGCCGAGTTGGAACAGCGCCTGAATCGGGCCCTGCAAGAAATATAGGATTGTTTTCAATTTGACTATCGGCAGGGAGTGGAAAACTGCTGCATGAGCAGTTAGGCTTAATCGCGACAGCCAAGCGACTGATATAAAAGAAAAAGTTCGGAATTTATTTACTTACTAAGGGCAGAATAAAAATATGAACCATTCCCTCAATCGACGCAGCTTGCTGCGCAATTTGATTGCCGGCTCGCTCGGCTTAGGCGCGCTGAGCTCAGTCAGCCTGCGCACTCTGGCAAGCGAGAGCAGCGCAGCTCCCGCCCTCAAAGGCAACATCAAACACTCGGTGGCCCGCTGGACCTTCGACATGCTGTCGGTAGAAGAGCTGTGCGTACTGGTAAAAAAACTGGGTTTTGCCGCCATAGACCTTATTGGCCCGAGCGAGTGGCACATTCTCAAGCGTGAAGGTGTGGATTCGTCCATGTGCAACGGTGCCGAACTCAATCTTGAAGACGGTTGGGGCGATAGCCGGTTTCATGCCGCGCTGATCGAGCGCTACCGCAAACACATTGACCTGGTCGCCGAGGCCGGCTACAAAAACCTGATTTGTTTCAGCGGCAACGCCCGGGGCATGGATCCGGAAACCGGTTTGGACAACGCCGAAAAAGGCCTGAAAAAAATCCTGGCCCAGGCGGAAAAGCGCGGCGTGATAGTGCAGATGGAACTGTTCAACAGCAAAATCGATCACCCCGACTATTTGTGCGATAACTCGGCCTGGGGCATAGAGCTGTGCAAGCGCCTGGACTCGCCCAATTTCAAATTGCTGTACGACATTTATCACATGCAGATCAGCGAGGGCGATATCATTCGCACCATTCGCGATCATCATCAGTACTTCGGTCACTACCACACTGCCGGTGTGCCGGGTCGCAACGAAATTGATGATACCCAGGAGCTTTATTACCCGGCCATTGCCCGGGCTATAGTCGAGACTGGATTCGACGGCTATCTGGCGCAGGAATTTATCCCCGCCCGCGAAAGCCTGGAAGGCAAAATCGAATCGCTCAGATCGGCGATCGCCATCTGCGATGTTTAAACCCCTATAATTAATTACAAGACCCATAATTAAAAAATTAACGAGATCTAACCATGGCGAACAATCACTTCGACGCAATCGTGGTCGGCTCGGGCATCAGCGGCGGCTGGGCCGCCAAAGAACTGACCGAGAAAGGCCTGAAAGTCTTGCTGCTTGAGCGCGGGCGCAACATCGAGCACATCAAGGACTACAAAAACGCCCACAAGGAAGCCTGGGATTACCCGCACCGGGACACACCTACCCAGAAGATGAAGGAAGATCACCCGGTACTGAAGCGCGAGTACACGCTGAACGAATCCACCTACGGCATGTGGGCCGACGAGAAGGAGTCTCCCTATGTGGAGGATAAGCGCT
>CAZKCY010000062.1:0-9374 GCA_964551155.1 uncultured Marinimicrobium sp.
GACCTTTAAGGCCCTCCACAAGGGGGACGAGACTGTGACCGGCAAAAGCATTGTGCTCTTCGTCGCTGCCAAGGCTGGCTAAGAGTCGGGGGGCTTCTTGGCGCAGATAGTGTTCGGCCGCATTTTTGAGCAGCTCGATCCGACTGGCGGGATGGAGTCTATGATAGGTTCGGTGGAGTTGGCTGTCGGGCCCCTGCCAACGGGTTAAAAGATTGTTCAAGTCATCCTGGAGCAAATGGCTGATTAGAACCAGCAAGTCCCGCCGGCGATTGTAGGGTAATTCGGCGAGAGTCAAACCGGCTTGGCGCTGTTCGGCACTGGTTTGTTCGGCGACCTGAAAATCGCTCACTGGTCGCTCTCCGGTCTCTCCCCAAAGCAGAAATTCAAGCGCGTGAAAGCCCAGGCTGATATCGCTGGCATCGGTCAAGCCATGTTGCGCGCGAAGTGTTTCGGCGTTAATGGTCAGAGTGATGTCGTTGACGATGCCGGTGTAAGGATAATGTTCGATATAGTCCAGATATCCGGGTTGGATGGGCCGGGCCTCGATGTCGGCGGCCAGCCTTTCCAGCCCGCCGAAAAGCCCTGGGTTGCTCCCGGTCAGGGCGAGAAAGGGATCCAGTTGATGCCAATGGCCGTGAGCCTGGCGCCAACGCTGGCGCAGTTCGGTAAGTGCCTCGGGTTCGGGGGCGAGCAAAAAAGCTTCCAGCTGACTATGCAGTTCTCGGCTGTACGCCAGGGTTTGGTTTAACGTCTGCTCGCCCAGCTTCCAGGCCTCTAAGCTGGCCCGTTGCAAACTCGGATCTGGGAGTATTGCATTCCTGGCGGGCTCCGAGACGGGCGGCGAGCTAGCGGGCTCGACGGGTTTGTCGCAGCCCGCCATCAGCAGTGTCCCAAGCAGCAGCGCCACAATGCCTATGATAGGGAGGAGGTATGGGCGTCGGGCAAGGACCATAGCTAATCTCTGAGGCTGATAATCGGCCAGCCATGCTGTTCAGCGGTGGCCTTTAAGGTCGGATCAGGATCGACTGCCACCGGCTTGCCCACTTGCTCCAAAAGCGGCAGGTCATTATTGGAGTCACTGTAGAAGTAGGTCTCGCTCAAGGTATAAGAATGCTCCTTAAGCCAGTCTTGCAAGCGCGTGACCTTGCCCTCGCGAAAGCAGGGGGTGCCGGCCACCTCGCCGGTATAGCGGCCATCGATGCATTCGGGGTCGGTTGCCAGAATGTCGTCTACGCCCAGGCGCTCGGCAATGGGGCCGGTAATAAAGCGGTTGGTGGCGGTAACGATCAGCAAGTAGTCGCCCTTTTCCCGGTGCAAATCGAGCAATTGCTGGGCTCGCTCCAGCATCAGGGGCTCGATCCAGTCTTGCATAAACTCCCGCTGCAGCTCATCGAGCCGCTCTTGAGTGTGCTCGGTGAGAGGCTTGAGCGAGAAGCGCAGATAGGCCTGGATATCCAGGGTGCCGGCTTGGTAATCCCGATAAAATTGGTCGTTCTGGGCTCGGTAATCGTCAGCATCAACGAGTTGCTTGTGAACCAGAAATTCGCCCCAGCTGTGGTCGCTATCGCCGGCGATGAGGGTGTTGTCTAAATCAAAAATGGCGAGGCTCAAGAGGTACCTACAATTAAAGTGGTTGTTAGGATGCTGGCTGAGCGGGCTTGGGCTAGCCTTCGGGCTGGCTAGCATAGCCGCTTGGGCTCAAGCGCTCAACTTCGGTTGGCTATAGAATTGGCCTCAAGCTAGATATTCCGCGCCCTGGCCAATTGCTGTCGCCCGCTGAATTGTGGAACAATAGCCGCAACCGCGCCTGGCAGGGAGTTTAGAAGCTAGCTGCCGCGCCAAGGTTCTGCGAACCTGCTTGCGCGCGCATTCTTATAACGAATTTAACAGTAGGCTGCCCGCCGTGATAGACGCCGATGGTTTCCGCCCCAACGTGGGTATTGTTCTCACTAATGACCAGGGTCAACTACTCTGGGCGCGGCGCGTGGGTGGTCAGGATGCCTGGCAGTTCCCTCAGGGCGGTATTCACAATGGTGAAACTCCCGAGCAAGCCTTGTATCGGGAGCTGCATGAGGAAGTCGGACTCTACCCCGAAGATGTGGAAATTATTGCCTGCACCCGAGGCTGGCTGCGCTATCGTCTGCCCAGTCGGTTGGTGCGACATAATTCCCAGCCTCTGTGTGTTGGTCAAAAACAGAAGTGGTATTTGCTGCGCCTGAAAAGCGAAGATGCTCGAGTCTGCTTGGAGAATGGTGGCCGCGCCGAATTCGACGACTGGCGCTGGGTTAGCTACTGGTACCCGTTGGGCAAGGTGGTGGCCTTCAAGCGCGATGTCTATCGCCGAGCGCTCAAAGAGCTGTCTCTCTACCATTGTCAGGTGGAAGCGGGTGACCTTCAACCCTCTCGAATGGCAAAATCCTCATGCTGAATTCGCTCCGTTCTATAGTTCAGGAAGTCAATTCGGCGCGCGACTTAAATGCTGCGCTCTCGATTATCGTCTCCCGGGTCAAGACCGCCATGCACACCCAGGTGTGCTCGGTCTATTTGCGCGATCAAGCGGGCGACTACGTCTTGATGGCCACCGAGGGGTTGAACCCCTCTGCCGTAGGGCATGTGCGCTTGAAGCCCGACGAAGGTCTAGTGGGCCGGGTAGTGACCCGGGAGGAACCCATCAACCTCGAGCACGCCGAAGCTCACCCGAGCTACCAATACTTTCCCGAAACCGGTGAAGAACGCTACAGCTCGTTTCTGGGGGTGCCCATTATCCACCACCGTAAGGTGCTGGGGGTGCTGGTTGTCCAGCAGGTGGAGCGGCGCCGGTTCGATGAGGGCGATGAAGCCTTTTTGGTAACCATGTCTGCCCAGCTGGCTGGCGTTATTGCTCACGCTGAAGCCACCGGCGTTATGGTGGCTATTGGCGAAAAGGCGCCGCAGGCCAAGTTTCTTGGGGTCTCGGGTGCTCCGGGTATCGCCCTGGGCGAGGCGGTGGTGATTTCGCCCCCGGCGGATTTGCGCTCGGTGCCGTTCAAAATGTGCGCCGATATCGAGGCGGAGCTGGAGTTTTTCCAGCGCTGCCTGATGGCCGTGCGCGATGACATCAAATCCATGGGTGAGCAGTTAAAGGAGCGCCTCAATCGGGAGGAGCGCGCGCTGTTCGATGCCTATCTGGCAATGTTAAACGACGCCTCGCTGGGCGCGGAAGTGACTGAGCGCATCCGCAAAGGCATCAGCGCTCCCTATGCCTGGAGTGAGGTAATTCTCGAGCACGAGCGCACTTTCAGCAGTATGAGCGACCCCTATCTACGCGAACGGGCTACTGATCTGCGGGATCTGGGCCGCAGAGTGCTGGCCTATTTGCAAGAGTCCAACCAGAAGTGCCGTATTTATCCCGACAAGACGATTTTGATCGGCGAGGAGCTGACCGCTTCCATGTTGGGTGAGATTCCCAAGGAAAAATTGGCGGGCCTGGTCTCGGTGCAGGGCTCGAGCAACTCCCATGTCGCTATTCTGGCGCGCGCCATGGATATCCCTACGGTTATGGCGGCGGTGGATTTGCCCTACGCTCAAATGGATGGCCGTCCGGTAATTGTCGATGGCTACAAGGGTGTGGTGCACAGCGATCCGGGCCTTGAGCTGCGCAAACACTACAAGGCTATTTTTCTTGAAGAGCAGGAGCTGGTTAAAGGCTTAGAGGCGCTGAAAGACTTGCCTTGCGAAACCCTGGATCAGTATCGACTGCCGCTTTGGGTTAACACCGGCCTAATGACTGATGTGGTCCGCTCGCTAGAGCGGGGGGCCGAGGGTGTGGGCCTGTATCGTACCGAGGTGCCTTTCCTGTTGCGGGATCGCTTTCCCAGCGAGGAGGAGCAGCGCAGCATTTACCATGAGCAGTTGGCCGCCTTTGCGCCTCATACCGTGACTATGCGCACTCTGGATATCGGCGGTGACAAAGCGCTGCCTTATTTTCCCATTCAAGAGGCCAACCCTTTTTTGGGCTGGCGCGGAATCAGGGTTACCCTTGACCATCCGGAAATTTTCCTGGCCCAGATTCGGGCCATGATGAAAGCCAGTGAGGGCCTCGATAACCTGCGTATTCTTTTGCCGATGATCACCAACGTGCCTGAGCTAGAGGCCGCTAAGGTGTTGATCTACCGAGCTTTCAATGAATTGTTGGAAGAGGGGTTCGAGATTCATCTGCCGCCCATAGGCGTTATGATAGAAGTGCCTTCGGCCGTGTATCAGGCGCGCGAACTGGCGGCCCGAGCCGACTTTTTGTCGGTGGGCAGCAACGATCTTACGCAATACCTGTTGGCCGTGGATCGCAATAACGCCCGTGTCGCCGATGTCTATCAGGCGTTCCACCCGGCGGTTCTGCGCGCACTTCAGAGCGTGGTGCGGGACGGGCACAGCGAGGGGGTTAGCGTTGGCATCTGTGGCGAATTGGCCGGCGATCCCGGGGCCGCCATGTTGCTGATGGCCATGGGCTTCGATGTTCTATCGATGAACGCCACCAACCTGCCGAAGGTCAAATCGGTGATACGCAATGTCACTCTGGAGCAGGCCCAGACGCTGCTGGACGAAGTCATGGAAATGCCCGACGCCAACCAGATTCAGCAGCGGGTGGATCAGACCCTGCGCGAGCTGGGGGCCACCCGGCTGTTGCGACCCCAACCTTCGGAGTGATGCAGATGGAAGCTCTGGTCATGCTGAGTGGCGCAGTTTTGTCTTACCCCGAGCTCGATCCGGTGGCTTTGAGTCTTGGTCCCTTCACGCTTTTCGGGCGCGAGATAGGACCTTTGGAAGTGCACTGGTACGGCATTATGTACTTGCTGGCGTTCGCCAGTGCCTGGGCTTTGGCCATGTATCGAGCGGGCGCGAGCCATGCGCCGATTAATCGCTCTCAGGTCGAAAATCTGATCACCTACGGCGCTTTTGGCGTGATCCTGGGCGGTCGTTTCGGCTACGTATTTTTTTATCATTTTGACTACTGGCTGAGCGACCCGCTTTGGCTGTTCCGCATCTGGGAGGGCGGCATGTCCTTCCATGGCGGCCTGATCGGTGTGACTTTGGCGTTGGTATTGTACGCCCGCAAACTGCGCCAGCCTTTCTTGGCGCTCACCGACTTTGTTGCGCCCATGGTCCCCTTGGGGCTGGGTTTCGGCCGGCTGGGCAATTTCATCGGCCAGGAGCTCTGGGGGCGGCCCAGCGATTTGCCCTGGGCAATGGTGTTTCCGGACGATCCTTCGGGGCTGGCGCGCCATCCCTCGCAGCTCTATCAGGCGGCTCTAGAGGGGCTGGTGCTGTTTGTCGTGGTCTTCTGGTTTTCGGCCAAGCCTCGCCCCCGTGGTGCGGTTACCGGTGTATTTCTGTTACTTTACGGCGCCTTTAGGATTTTTGTAGAGTTCTTCCGGGCTCCGGATGAGCATATTCAGTTCGATATGTTGGGCTGGGTCACCCGCGGTCAGCTGCTCTCAGTACCCTTGGTGCTGTTGGGGCTGGGTTTGTTGATTTACGCCTACTGGCCCAGGTCTCAAAAAGGCGCCAGCGCTTAATCGAGCAGGCTGCGCGAGGCCACCGGCAGCTGTACTGAAACCAAGAGTAATATAAATGAAACAATATTTAGACCTGATGCGCGATGTCGTCGAGCACGGCATAGAGCGCGGCGATCGCACCGGCACTGGGACTCGATCGGTTTTTGGTCGCCAGTTGCGCTTCGATCTGCGTCAGGGTTTTCCGTTGGTGACCACAAAAAAAGTGCACCTGAAAAGCGTGATCGTCGAGCTCCTATGGTTTCTACAAGGCCGCACGGATGTTCAATGGCTGCAGGAGCGTGGCTGCAAGATCTGGAACGAGTGGGCTGACTCCGACGGCGACCTGGGGCCGGTGTACGGCAAGCAGTGGCGCAGTTGGGCATGCCCGGACGGCCAGACAATCGATCAAATCAGTGAGCTGGTTGAACAAATTAAAACTCGGCCCTATTCGCGCCGGCTGATCGTCAGTGCCTGGAATCCAGCCGATTTGCCTGATGAATCGCTCAGCCCTCAAGAGAATGTCGCTCAGGGCCGCATGGCGCTGGCGGCCTGCCACACCCTGTTTCAATTTTATGTCGCCGAGGGTCGGCTGTCGTGCCAGCTATACCAGCGCAGCGCCGACTTGTTTTTGGGAGTACCCTTCAACATTGCCAGCTACGCCCTGCTGACCCATATGTTGGCTCAACAGTGCGATTTGGACGTTGGAGACTTTGTCCATACCTTTGGCGATTGCCATCTGTACAACAATCATCTGACTGACGACATAGTCTTCGAGCAGCTGCAACGCGAGCCGCGCTCCTTGCCCAAATTGGTAATCAAGCGCAAGCCGGCGAGCTTGTTCGACTATCAGTTGGAAGACTTTGAGTTTCAGGGGTATGATCCCCATCCGCGTATTGCCGCGCCAATAGCCGTTTAGCGCTTTTGGCGGCTCGGTTAGGCTGAGCTGGCGCCCGATAAAGGAATCGATTACCGTGCAACTCGCTTTAATTGCTGCAGCGGCTCGCAACAATGTCATTGGTTGCGACAATCAATTGCCTTGGCATTTGCCCCAGGATCTTAAATATTTTAAAACGGTTACCTTGGGCAAGCCGGTGATTATGGGGCGCAAGACTTTCGAGTCGATCGGCAGGCCCCTGCCCGGACGTACTAACATTGTCGTAACCCGCGGCGCCAGCTGGAGCCCTCCCGATGGCGTAAGCTGCGCAAGCGGGCTTGTCGAGGCTATTGGGCTGGCTCGCAAAGCTTTGGAACAAGAGTCCGGGCAGGCCGGCGAAGTAATTGTTATGGGCGGGGGTGAGATCTATCGTAACAGCTTGGCTCTGGCTGATCGGGTCTATCTGACCCGGGTGGATCTCGAACCCGAAGGCGATACTTATTTTCCCTCCTTGCCGGACAATGAATGGCGTCTCGCTTCTGAGCGCGAGGGCGATCCGGATGCTCCATTGAGGCATTGGTTTCAAGTTTACGAACGAATAGCCGGTAACTCCGAGCAGGTCTCGGAGTCAAACTGACTATATTTTGGCCCGGTGTTACCATTTTGGCGTAAAAACTTAAAAAATCGTTACCTTGGTGATACCGATATACCCACAAAAAAAGGCTTTTGCACAAAGCATTGAATGTCGCCTCTGGGTCTTATTACAATGCTGCGTTCTTGGCTGCCTCCTAGAGGCTATGTGGATAACGTGTTTGTGGCGCTTCATGTCGCAAACTCATCTGATTGCAAGCACCCGAGTTGGGGGAAATATGAAAAAGCAGCGATTGAAAGCCGTGGCTCTGTCCACTGTGCTTTCTGCCGGCGCGCTAATGGGTAGCGTTGCTATGGCAGATCAAAACCTGGACGCTATTCTCCAGGTAGGCCAGTCCAAAGTGGCCTTATTGCAGGAGTCTCAGCAGCGGATTGACCGTTTGGCTCAAGAGACTGATGATCTGTTGCAGCAGTTCAAAGCTGTCAACAAGGAAATTGAGGGTCTGCGTACCTACAATAGCCAGTTGGAGAAGCAAATCGCTGCTCAGCTGCAAGTGCTCGAAGAGCTGGACGAGTCGATCGAGAACGTTACCGTGATCGAGCGTCAGATTCAGCCTCTGATTCTGAAAATGCTCGATGGCTTGGAGCAGTTCGTCGAGCTGGATAAGCCCTTCCGTCTGGAAGAGCGTCGTGAGCGTCTGGCGATGCTGCGCGCCAACCAGGATCGGGCCGATATCTCCGTCGCTGAGAAATTCCGCCAGGTGCTTGAAGCTTACAAGATCGAGATGGCCTACGGTCGTTTCCTGGACACTTATCAGGACACCCTGGAAGTGGAAGGCGAGGAGCGCATGGTCAACATCCTGCGCGTAGGGCGTATTTCCCTGATGTATCAAACCACCGATACCGAGCAGCAGGGCGCCTGGGATTCAGAGCAGCAAGCTTGGGTTCCTTTGGATGACTCCTATCGCCGCTCTATCCTGAAGGGTCTGCGCATCGCTCGCGACGTGGAAACTCAGGACATTATGATGTTACCCGTTCAGGCTCCGGAGGCAGCACAATGAAGATGACGTTTGTAAAAGGCTGTCTGTTTGCTCTGACAGCAGGTCTGTTCAGCGCCAACGCCGCCATAGCTCAAGACAAAGCTGGCTCTCTCCAAGAGCTGCTGAATATGGTGCAGGAGGCTCGCGTTTCTGAGTCTCAGGAGGCTCGCCAGCGCGAAGCCGAATTCCGCCAGCAGAAGAATCAGCAGCAACAGTTGCTGGAACAGGCTCGCCAAACTCGCAACGCTGAAGAGCAGCGCTCTGAGCGTTTGGAAACCACCTACGAAGAGCAGGAAATCGAAGTGGCCGCCAAGATCGCCCAGCGCAACGAGCGCCTGGGTTCTCTGCGCGAGCTGTTTGGTCACCTGACTTCAACTGCGGGCGATCTGCGCGCCACTATCGATACCTCGATCGTGAGCGCTCAGTACCCGGATCGTGGCGAATTCCTCAACGACTTGATCGACAAGATGAACAGCAACACTCGTCTGCCGAGCATCGAAGAGATTGAGCAGCTGTGGTTCGAACTGCAGCGCGAAATGATTGCCAGCGGTCAGGTAGTTGAATTCCCCGGCGTGGTCATCAAGCCCAACGGCGAAAAGAACGACCAGCAGGTGGTTCGTATTGGTACCTACAACCTGGTTTCCAACGGCAAGTACCTGCAGTTTATGCCTGATGACAACCAAATGATGGAGCTGCCGCGTCAGCCTTCTTCTGATATCCAGAAATCTGCTTCCAATCTGCAGGCCGCTGAATCCGGCCTTGTACGCACTGGTATCGACCCCACTGGCCCAACTGGCGGTTCGCTGCTGGCAGCTTTGATCGAGAGCCCCACTTGGGAAGAGCGTTGGCACCAGGGCGGTGGCGTAGGTTACGTGATCACCGCTGTGGGTATCTTCGGCTTTATCCTGGGTATCTGGCGCATTATTTACCTGACTGGCGTGAGCGCCAAGGTTAGCAGCCAGCTTAAGTCTTCAACTCCCAACAGCAACAACCCGCTGGGTCGTGTGTTGCAAGTCGCGGAAGACAACAAGAATGTCGATCCCGAGACTTTGGAATTGAAGCTTGAAGAAGCGGTTCTGAAAGAGCGTCCGAAGATTGAAAGTGGTCTTGCGCTGCTGAAGATTATTGCCGCTGTCGCACCTTTGATGGGTCTGCTGGGTACCGTGGTCGGTATGATTCTGACCTTCCAGGCGATCACCATCTTCGGCGCCGGCGATCCGAAAAACATGGCGGGTGGTATTTCCTCGGCCCTGATCACCACCGTGCTAGGTCTAGTGGTAGCTATCCCGACCGTATTGCTGCACACCCTGGTGAATGGCCGTGCTAAGCGTGTGATCC
>CAZKCY010000063.1:0-9329 GCA_964551155.1 uncultured Marinimicrobium sp.
GATCAAGGGCGAGAGCATGACCATACCCATACTCATCAAAACGCTGGCAACCACAATATCAATCACCAAAAAAGGAATGAAAATAATAAAGCCGATTTGAAACGCGGTTTTCAGCTCGCTGGTAACAAACGCCGGCACCAGAATGCTGAACGGAATATCTTCGGGCGCTTGAATGCCGTTGTTGCCCGCAATGCCGGCGAACAGCTGAATGTCGGACTCCCGGGTTTGAGAGCGCATAAAACGGTGAAATGGCTCGGCCGTTTGCGCCAGCGCTTCCTGGGCGCTGATTTGTTGGTTGATATAGGGCTGAAGCGCATTTTCGTTCACACTATTGATCACCGGCTGCATAATGAACAGGGTCAAGAACAATGACAGCCCGATCAATATCTGGTTCGAGGGCGACTGCTGCAAACCCAAGGCCTGGCGCAATATGGAAAATACGATAATGATGCGGGTAAAAGAGGTCATCATTAACAGCAGCGCTGGCAAAAAAGTCAGCGCGGTCATGATCGCCAGTATCTGCAGGGTAACCGTGTACTCTTCAGTGCCGTCCGGCTGAGTGGTAACGGTCAGTGCCGGAAGACCGGGTATCGCCGGCAGGGATCCACCGGTTGCAGTCTCGGCATTTTGAGTTTGCGGCGTCTGGGTATCGTCTTGAGCCATGCTCCCAACGCTGGCGAATGCCAATAGAAGCACCAGACTCAGACGTATAACCCAAGACCACGACAAAACCCCGGGCGAGGCTAACAAGGCTAAAGGCTTAAACACTGCTTAGGACTCTCCGCCGCGATCTTTTTTCTGCAGTATCGACATCAGTTTCTGGCTGAATTCTGATGATCCGCCGGGTTGATCGGGGTCTATAACCGGGGTTTCAAATACATGCAGGCTGGTAATTTCCGACGGGGTAACCCCCAGCAATATTTGCTGGCCGCCAACATCGACCACCAACAACCGCTCGCGAGCTCCCAGCGGCAGAGTAGCCAGAATTCTCATGGACTTGCTATTGAAGCCACCGCCTTGACCAAAACGGCGCAGAAACCAGGCCAGCACCAGAATCAAAATCACGATCAATACCAAACCCAAAGCCACATTGAACAAATGGGTACCGGCACCGGTAGGCGCATCGACTTCTGCTTTCGGCGCTTCGGCCTCCTGCGCCAGCGCCCAGGAGGGAAGCAATAAAACCAAGGTCCAGAGCCCCAAGCTCGCGGATTTGATCAGGGCTTTTGCAGCCTGGAGCTTAAAAGGCATGATTTATTACACCTGTATTCAAGAAGCTGAAGCTAGCGCAATTTTTTGATGCGCTCGGCCGGGCTGATAACGTCGGTCATGCGAATACCGAACTTCTCGTTGACCACCACCACTTCACCGTGGGCAATCAAGGTGCCGTTGACCAATACGTCGAGTGGCTCGCCAGCGAGTCGATCGAGCTCGATAACCGAGCCCTGATTCAGTTGCAGCAAATTGCGGATGGTAATCGAGGTGCGGCCTACCTCCATGGAAATAGACACGGGAATATCGAGAATAACATCCAGTTCAGGGTTGGTGTTGGGCTTCTCGTCGTCATCCAGTTCATCGAAGGGCACGGCGCTGGCCTTGCTGCCGCGAGCCTCGGTTTCAGATTGCTCCTCCATGGCCGCCGCCCAATCGTCCGCCATTGCGTCCTGATCGGTTAAACCGGTTGTATCATTATCGTTTGCCACGGGGACCTCCTTCGGCTGCCGTTACATTGTAGGCGCTGGTGTGATCGATAAAATCACGAATTTTAAGGGCCAGATTACCGTGATACTGTCCAAGCTGCGTTCTAAACATAGGAACGCCGTTGGCAGTTACCACATGGTGCTCCGGCATTTCGATCGGAATAATATCGCCGGCTTTCAAATCGACTATGTCGCGCAGGGTAATTTCGCGTCGGACTATGTCACACTCCAAGTCGACTTTGGCCGCCAGAACGTCTTCGCGCAAGGCTCGAACCCAGCGCTCGTCCTGATCATCACTGTCGGTTTGAAGCCCGGAATCCAAAACTTCCCGAATTGGCTCGATCATCGAATAGGGGACGGTGATGTGCATATCCCCACCACCGCCGTCCAGCTCGACGTGAAAGGTACTTACCACCACCACTTCACTGGGGCTGACGATGTTGGCGAGTGACGGGTTGACCTCGGAATTGACGTACTCGAAATTAATCGGCATTACTGCCTTCCAGGCTTCGGCCAGATCCACGAATACCTGGTTCAACACCATTTGCACCACTCGCAATTCTGTGGGGGTAAATTCGCGGCCTTCAATCTTGGCGTGGCGACCATCGCCGCCAAAAAAGTTGTCCACCAGTTTAAATACCAGCCGGGCGTCCAGAATGATCAGAGCGGTACCGCGCAGCGGTCGAAACTTGACCATATTCAAGCTGGTAGGAACGTAAAGCGTATGGACGTACTCGCCGAATTTCTGGATCTGAATGCCGCCCACGGCCACATCGGCGGTACGACGCAACATGTTGAACATACTGATACGGGTATAGCGGGCGAAGCGCTCGTTGATCATCTCCAAGGTGGGCATGCGCCCGCGTACTATACGGTCCTGACTGGTCAGGTCATAGGCTTTAATGCCACCGACATCCAGATCGTCGTCGGTGGCGATGTCGCCCTCGTCGACGCCGTGGAGGAGCGCATCGATTTCATCTTGCGAAAGTAAGTCTTGCACAGGCGGCTACCTTTGCGATCACTGCATTACGAAGCTGGTGAAGAGCACTTGCTCCACTCCAGGCTTACCTATTTCTTGTTCAAGTATGTCTTGCACTCGGTGCAGGGCATCTTGGCGCAACAGCTCTTTACCTTCAGGGGTTTGCAAATCCTCAAACACCTGACCGCTGAATAGCATGATTAAATCGTTGCGAATGCGCGGCATGTGCAGCTCAATGGCCGGTATCACACTGTTGTCGCGCAGCATCAAGGTCACTTCCACTTGCAGAAACCGCTGCCGGCCGCGCACGTCGTAATTGACGATGAATTTTTCCCTAAGCGGATAATAGATAGCCGCCTGTTCTGGGGGAGCCACCTCCTCCACCGCTTGATCCGAGGCGGCTACTTGCTCGCCAGCGTCTGGCCAGAAAAACCAGGCCGCTAAGGCGCCGCCAAGCAGCACCAAGACCAGTATCAGAGCCCCGACGACGTATATCAGTTTGCGCTTCTTTTTTTTGGCCGCCTCGGCAGCGGCCTGTTCTTCTTCGGTCAGTTCGCGATCGTCGTCTCGCTCGGCCATGTCAAAAGTCCGTCATCTTTCGTGTTATAGGGAGTTCAGCAATACCCGTGCCAGTCTTGATGGGCGCGGAGGCGATACTTTCGCATAGCGCGCCCGGCTCCGCAATCACTGCCCGGCCTCAAAAGACAAAGCCCCCGGCCGCTCTAGCGCAGCCGGGGGCTCAAAGGCACCAAATTAACGGCAAAAGAGAATCAGGCGTAATGGTCTACCAACCGCATGGTCACCAACTGACTTTGAACCAGAGGAGCTTCGTCCTCCTCGCCGGCGCCGGCTCGCCGTCGTCCCTGTCCTTCAGAGTCCCGGTCACGGTTGAACTGACGCCCTTCCGACTGATCCGAGACGTTCAGGTCACCGAGTTTCAAGCCTTGTTCATTAAACATTTCCCGCAACCGCTGGGCTCCCTGATCAAGCGCTTCGCGCACCGCTACCTGTTGGCTGCTGAAGCTGACATTCACCTGATCGTTATTCATGCTTACGCGCACTTGCATGGGTCCGAGATCTGGAGGGTCCAAGCGCAGCTCCGCCGAAGTGAGGTTTTGCGCCGCCAGCCACAAAACCCGCTCACCTACCGCCTGACTCCACTGCGGCTGGCCCACGGGAACTCGGACGTCGGACTGAACCATGAAACTGCGCTCAGCTGGTTGCAGCTGGGGTATGCGATTATTGCTGAGCTCGGCTCCTGAAAGCTGAGTAATAATGTTGCTGGGTTTTGGCTCACTCTTATCCAAGGCGATTTTGTCCAGGAGCCTGGCGTCGGGATTTTCATCAAGGCCGGAGGCAATCTTGGACCAGCTCAGCTTGCTCTCTCCGTCTAATTTCAAAGGTGGTTCTTTAGAGCCGTTCGTGTCTACAGTGTTAGTACTAAACTGGAAATTATTCACCTCCTTCTGTAAACCTTGCAACTGCGCAACTAGCTGTTGGCTTCCCCCCGGCAGACCTTTTTGCTCTGTCACCAATCCCGCCAAACTGACACTCAACTGTTGCATGAGGGCGGGTAAAGCATCCAGCGCGACGCCCTGTTCAATCTTGTCAACAAGACTGCGCAGTTCCTGGGCGTGGTCCGATTCTGTGGCATCCAAGTGTTTGAGCGTTTGTGTCAACCGCTCTAGAAGTTGATCCAAAGACAGGCCTGACGCGTCCGGAGATACCGGCTGCTCGACGCCGTCCAGCTGGACTAGAGTTTCGAGAGAATCCATTCCCGGCAACCAGTCGTCCGCTAACTTGGCTTCACTCAAGCCAGCTTGCTCGGGAGAGAAAGTCGTTGTCAGCCCCTCTGAAGCCTTAGAATCAATATCAGAAGATGAACCAGTTTCATTAGCCGCCAAAGGCGAAGGCTTGTCAGACAGCTTCGTGTCCCTCGACAATGCTGGCTGGCGCTCGGGCTCGGCTTCAGACAAACGCGGTTTTGAGCGACTGCGCGCATCCTGCTCGAGCGAAGACGAGGCCCTAGGGGGCTTATCCATCAAGCGTTGAAAATCATTGGTTCCGCTACCAACACCACTGGGGCGCTCGCGGGTCTGAGTCGCGCCACCCTTGGGCGCGCTGGACAAGAGGTTGAAGTCGGTTGGACTGGGCATAGCGGGCTTAACTCCGAGTCAGAAGCGGCAAAGCATTGCCGCTTCAGGGCTGAAATTCTGGTGTTCACTTGAACAATGCAAGGTGGATGCCAAAGCACAAAGTCAATGCCAAAATTGGACCGAGGAGTACTACAAATGATTTGATGGCCGACTTGGTTGGGTACCAAGTCTCAGGGTGAGGATTAGGGGGAGGCTTTAACCCGCAAAACTGCGCAAAATGTTTTTAAGTTGAGCAAATTCTTGTTGGATCTCAACCAGCTTTTGCTCCAGGCCCTCAAGTTCGTTTTGCTGCGCCCGGGTTTCAATCTCTTGACACAATTCGGCCAGATGCACAGCTCCCAGGTTATGACAACTGCCCTTAAAGCTATGGGCGGCGCGCCTAAGGGCTTCGGAATCCTGAGAAGCTAAGGCTTTTTGCAGGCCGTGAATGCGCTCTTCGGAGTCGGTCAAAAAAGTGCTGATTAAAAGCGGGAACTCGTCGTCCAACACCTCTTGCAAGGTCTGAAGTATTTCCCGGTCAAGATGATTTTCTGCACTCATAGACCCGCCCTGTTTTTCAGTCGTCATTGCGCCAAGTAAAGGTTGCCTCGACCCGGTTTCTATCGCCCAGATATTGGACAGCATCGCACAGTTTCTCCACCAGCGCGAGACCCCTGCCGCGGTAAGGCGTTGGGCGTATATCCTCACTCTTAGTATCAACATCTCCATAGCCGGGGCCGCTGTCCTCAACACCAATCCGCAGGCTGCCGCCCTCATCGGTGGTATTGTGGTGCAGGTGCAGGCGCACATACCCTTCAGACACTTCATTGAGCCGTTTTTGCCGCTCGCGGTAGTAGTAGGCAAACCCTTCGGCGTCGTTTTTAAGTCCTGACTCAAGGCCCAAAATGCCGTGCTCCAGAGCATTGGAATAAAGCTCTGCCAAAACGGCGTAAAGGCTGCCACTGTGGGTGCGCAGCCCGGGCACTTCGGTGAGTATGCTGATGAGTAACGGTACCGGATCGAAGCGGGCAAAACTCGGTGGCAGTATATCGAAGGTCATACTCCACTCGGACAGACTGGAACGGTTCCGGCGCAGGGCCTCGGCGGCTACAGCGTTAACCTCTTCCGGCGGGGCCATGCGAATTTCAATTAGAGACAGATCGTCATCTCCTTCACCCTCGCCGATAAAGCTTTGGACCCGGCTCAATATTTCCTCAAACAGGGTTTCCGGGTCGCGATTGGCGGCAAAGAGTTGCTGCAAGCGCCGCTCTCCAAACAATTCCCCGTCCGAATCGCGGGCCTCGTGGATACCGTCGGACCACAAGTAGAGTTGATCGCCCAAGGCCATATCGCGGGTCTGACAATCGTCTTTAAAATCCTTGTTCGATAAAACGCCCAAAGGCAAATGCCGAGACACTATGGGTTCAAAACTGAGACTCTCCCGGCGATACAGATAGCACTCTGGCAAGCCGCCGTTCCAGACTCGGATCCGGCGCTTGCGAAAATCGATATCGACCATGGTGGCGCAGCAAAAAATTCCGACCGGAAGTATGGCCTTCAATTTGCCATTGATTTCCCGCAGTATATCGGTCATCGCAAAACCCTTTGGCACCATACCGTAGAAGGTAGAGGCCAGGGGAATAGCGCCTACAGCGGCCGGCAGTCCGTGACCGGTAAAATCCCCCAGAAGCACCATCATATTCCCTGAGGGACGCATGGCAGCGACCATTATGTCGCCGTTGAAAATAGACAGCGAGGAGAGGAAATACTTGATGTTGTCGGCGTCCAAACAGCCGCTGTGGGCAATGTTGTCGAAAACCTGCTTGGCGACCGTCTGTTCTTGCTTGAAATGCTCGTTGTGTCGGGCGATCTGATCCCGCTGGGCCTGCATGGTGGCATGCATTTCCCGCATTCGATAAAACGCTTTGATTTTGGCTTGGATAATTACCCGATTATAGGGTTTGGAGAGAAAGTCATCTCCGCCCGCATCCAGGCACTGGACCAGTGAATCGGTATCGGTCAGGGAGGTAAGGAAGATTATCGGTACCAGCTCTTCGCCGGCCAGGGCCTTGATTTGTCGTGCCGCCTCGAATCCGTCTAGCCGGGGCATGAGCGCATCCAGAAGAACTATGTCGGGCCGCTCCCGAGCAAAAATCTCAACGGCTTCGGCGCCATCTTTGGCAACCAGTACTCTGTGCCCTTCCCGTTTTACGATCGCAACCAAAATCAACCGATCGGTATCGGTATCATCGGCGACCAAAATGGTCAAAGCATTGTTTTCTTCCATGCTCGAATTCCCCCCGAGCGGGACTTTCGGCCAGCCTTAGCCGCTATCGGATGTCGAACAGCTGGTCGAAATTCGAGATAGTAAGAATTTTTCTGACCTCTGGGCTGGTGTTGATGATTTCAATCTGGGAGTTGTCGCCACCTGCATAGTCGCGTAACAACAACAGCATGCCCAGCGCCGAGCTGTCCAAATAATTGGTGGCCCGCATATCAACTTGGTAACGGCTGGGTGTTGGCTCCAGCTGCTCGTAGGAAGCGCGAAACTCCTGGTGAGCACTGAAGTCAAAGCGCCCTTCGATGTATAGCGTCAGTACCCCTTCATCAGGGGACATTGTGGAAGTGATCGCCATAAGCTGCCTCTTCTCTCCATTGTTATAAGTATTCCATGGCGCTCTTGACCCGCCAAAGCCACGCGTCTACCGCTCGTTTCTGCGACAAGGCTGACAGGCCCTTTAGGACCAAGCATAGACCAAAAATTGGCCAGGCCCTAGCCCTAAATTACGAAAAATGGCGGATTTTTTCACTCTTTTTTTCATTAGCCGCTTAGGGTTTATGCCTATGCCATTGCTGTTGCCCGGCCAGCTCGTCCAACTCTTGCTGCAGGCGTCGCTCAAGGCCCGCATCTTCCTCTCGCTTAAGGCGGGCAATCAAATCCTCCACCGACTTGCGCCTGTGATGCTTCAATTGCCACTGTTGCTGCAGCTGCGATAATTTTTGCTGCATTTGGACCAGTTTCTTCTCCTGCTCAGCCACCACCTCCGCAAGGCGCTGAATAAAGCCGCTGTAGCTGATCATCTCACTGGCGCGCAACCCTTTTTTTAGCTGCTGAAATTGTTCCATGTATTGATTGTGATAATTTTGAAGTTGCTCGAGCTGTTGCTGCTCGCCTTCCAGCGAGTCCCGAAATGCCTTGAGGTTTTTGGCGGCCTGTTGCTCATCGCGCTCAGCGAGCGTCAAAACCACGGCCATCCGTTGGGAGCGGGCTTCTGAGACCATAGACTCTAGCTACTCCGCCCGGCAGTGGCGCGATGTTGGGCCGCCAGCGGCCCGTTAGCTTTTTGCGGGCGCGTCGGCTCTCCCGGTTTTAACAAGGCACGCAGATGCCCGATGCTCTCATCCAGATGCACAGCCTGCTTTAAGCCCTGCTGGATAAACGCCCGCAAGTGCGGGAAGCGCTCTATGGCAACGTCAGTTTCCGGATCCGAACCCGGACTGTAGGCGCCTATGGAGATCAGATCTCGATTCTGCTGATAGCGAGACAGCAGCTGCTTGAAGCGCTGCATCATACCCAGATGCTGCTCGTCTACGATATTGGGCATAGCCCGACTGATCGAGCCTTCCACATCTATGGCCGGGTAAATACCCTCTTCGGCGAGACGCCGGGACAGCACTATGTGGCCATCGAGAATCGCTCGGGAGGCATCAGCAATCGGATCCTGGAGATCGTCGCCCTCCGACAGGACCGTATAAAAAGCGGTAATGGAGCCTTGGCCCGCCGCGGCATTGCCTGCGCGCTCCACCAACTGGGGGATTTTGGCGAAAACCGACGGCGGGTAGCCTTTGGTCGCCGGAGGCTCGCCGATGGCGAGGGAAATCTCCCGCTGGGCCTGAGCGAAGCGGGTCAGCGAATCCATCAGCAGCAGTACATTCTTGCCCTGATCGCGGTAGTGCTCGGCAATGCGGCTCGACAACTGGGCGGCCCTAAGGCGCATCAAGGGCGCATCGTCGGCGGGCGAGGCGACAACCACCGCGCGCGCCATACCTTCCGGCCCCAGAATATGGTCGATAAATTCCTTTACCTCCCGACCCCGCTCCCCTACCAGGCCCACCACCACAACATCGGCGGTGGTGTATTTGGTCATCATACCCATCAAAACGCTTTTGCCCACGCCACTGCCAGCGAAAAGGCCCATACGCTGACCTCGGCCAACAGTAATCAACGCATTGATAGCGCGAATGCCCACGTCCAGAGGTTCGCTGATCGGGTGGCGTTTGAGGGGGTTGATATCCTGAGGGGTAAAATCGAGAAAGTCATCGCCGCGCAGCGGCCCGGCATCGTCCAGTGGCTGACCCAAACCGTTTATTACCCGCCCCAACAACTGAGGCCCGATGCGCATGCCCTGATGACTGGACACCGTTATCCCGCGCGCGCCAGGTTGTAGGCCTTCGACTCGTTTGACGGGCATTAAGTAGACAATATCGCCGGCGAAACCGACCACTTCCGCCTCG
>CAZKCY010000064.1:0-3033 GCA_964551155.1 uncultured Marinimicrobium sp.
CATTGCCCAGGGCAGTGGCCTAAAGCGTATCGACTACCAGATCAATCATCGGGGCGAAGGCGCCGAGTTGGATTTGCAGGGCATTTACCTGCCGCGCAACAAGCAGTTGATCGACTACCACACCACGGTTCAGCACTTGGTGCCGCACTGCACCAGCAGCGAAGTGTTTCGCGGCATTATCGGCGATTCGGCCAAAGCGGTGTTCAACGGCCGTATTTATATTCATCCGCACGCGCAAAAAACGCTGGCCGAGTTGAGCAACAAAAACCTGCTGACTTCCAACAAGGCGGAAGTGGACACCAAGCCGGAGCTGGAAATTTACGCCGACGACGTTAAGTGTGCCCACGGAGCCACGGTCAGTCAGCTGAATCGCACCGCTATGTATTATTTGCAGAGCCGCGGAGTTTCGCGCGATGAGGCTGAAGTAATGTTGAGTTTCGGTTTTATCAACGAGCTGTTGCAGCAGATAAAATCGCCCGCGGTGCACGATTATCTGAGCCCGCGCCTGGCGAGTCTGCTGAGCCCCAACGCCGAATTATTGCGACATATCAGTTATGAATAAAGCGGTTACATTGTTTGACGTAGAGCAGGTCCGCGAAGACTTCCCGATACTGCGCGAGCAGGTCAACGGGCATCCGCTGGTGTATCTGGATAATGCCGCGACCACCCAGAAACCTCAGGCGGTGATCGACGCGATTGTGCATTACTACTGCCACGACAACAGCAATGTGCACCGCGGCGCCCACACTTTGGCCGAGCGGGCCACGGCCAAATTTGAAGGCGCGCGCACCAAAGTGGCGGAGTTTTTGAACGCGCCTTCGTCGGATCAGGTGCTCTGGACCCGGGGTACCACTGAGGGCATCAATCTGGTGGCCAGCAGCTGGGGCCGAAGCAACCTGCAGCCCGGCGACCGGGTGCTGGTATCGGCCATGGAGCACCACTCCAACATAGTGCCCTGGCAGATGGCTGCCGAGGCAACCGGTGCGAAGGTCGAAGCAATTCCGGTGGATGCTACCGGCACCCTGGATGTGCAGGCCTTTGCCGATATGCTCGATGAGCGGGTCAAGATGGTTTCCATCGGCCATGTCTCCAACGCTCTGGGAACCGTCAACCCGGTGCAGGACATTATCGCTCTGGCGCACAAAGTTGGCGCCCGGGTGCTGGTGGATGGCGCTCAGGCAGTCAGCCACTGGTCGGTGGATGTGCAGGCGCTGGATTGCGATTTTTACGCCTTTTCGGCCCATAAGCTGTTTGGTCCCACTGGCATAGGCGTGCTCTATGGCAAGCGCGATCTGCTCGAGGCCATGCCCCCTTACCAGGGCGGCGGGGAAATGATCGAGCGGGTCAGTTTCGCGGGTACTACCTATAATCAGCTGCCCTATAAATTTGAGGCCGGAACCCCCGATATCGCCGGCGCCATAGGGCTGGGCGCGGCGGTGGATTACTTGAACCAAATGGATAGAGTCGCCGCCGCCGCTCACGAGCAGGCGGTACTGGCCTATGCCGAGCAGCGGGCGCGGGACTTTTCGGGTATTACTCTGGTGGGCACCTCGGCTCAGAAAATCAGCGTGCTGAGTTTTCTGATGGAAGGCACTCACCCCAACGATCTGGGCTTTTTGCTCGATCAGCAGGGCATAGCGCTGCGCACTGGCCACCACTGCGCTCAGCCGCTGATGGAGCAGTACGGTATTCCCGGCACAGTGCGCGCCAGTTTCAGTTTTTACAATACTCTGGCCGAAGTCGATCGGCTGTTTGCGGGTTTGGAAAAAGCCCGGCAATTTTTTTAGTAATGACACTTGCAGGCAAGTGTTCAGGAGTCTGTCATGGCAGTTGAGTCTTTTAACCCTGTTACTGAAGCGGTGTCGGTTACTCCGGCCGCGATCGAGCATTTTCGCCGTCAGCTGGGCTTGAAGGCGGAAGCTCAGGCGGTGCGCCTGAGCGTCAAGGCAGCCGGCTGTACCGGCTTTAAGTATGTGGTCGATCTGGTGGCCGAGCCGGGCGCGGAGGATTTGCGCTATCCCCTGGCTGAAGATCTGGAGCTGCTGATCGATCCCGCCAGTCTGTCGGTGGTGAGTGGCACCAAGATTGATTACGTTACCGAGGGTGTGAATCGCCAGCTGAAATTCCTCAATCCCAATGCCAAAGACTATTGCGGTTGCGGCGAAAGCTTCAATGTAGGGTAAGTTCATGTCCCACAATGAAAGACGCGTCGTGGTGGCGCAGGAGGACTGCCCGGCGCGACGCGTGCCCGACGGTACTCCGGTGACCATCCCCAAGGATACCTTTGTTACCATTACCCAGTCCCTGGGTGGCAACTACACGCTCACCTACCACGGCCAGATGGTGCGGGTGGACGGCACCGATGCCGCCGCCCTGGGCCTGGAAACTCCGGACCTGAAGTTCGAGCCGCCCTCGGACGACAAGATCAGTGAACAGCAGGTCTGGCAGGCTCTGGGGACCATTTACGACCCGGAGATACCGGTTGATCTGGTCAATCTGGGCCTGATCTACGATGTCGAGCTGGACCAGGACGCCAAGCGTGTCGATATCCGCATGACCCTGACCGCTCCCGCCTGTGGCATGGGCCCGGTGCTGGTGGGCGATGTGGAGAACCGGGTGCGCAAGGTGCCCAACGTGGGGCGGGTTAAGGTAGAGCTGGTGTTCGATCCGCCCTGGAAGCGCGAGATGATGAGCGAAGAAGCTCAGCTTGAAACCGGTATGTTCTTTTAATTTACCCCTTAGGGCCTCTGGCAATAAACCTGGATTTACTATGGCGCAGTTTGGTACTGATATTACCCCGGAAGACATTATTGAAACCCTGGGTTTTTTTGATTCCTGGGAAGAGCGCTACAAGTACATTATCGACCTGGGCAAAGAACTCGAGCCGCTGCCCGAGGCGTATCGCACCGAGGAAAACCTGGTGCGCGGCTGCCAGAGCCAGGTGTGGTTGGTGCATGAACTGCGCGATGGCAAGCTGTTTTTCCAGGCCGACAGCGATGCCTTTATTGTGCGCGGCTTGCTGGGCGTGGTGCT
>CAZKCY010000064.1:3043-9307 GCA_964551155.1 uncultured Marinimicrobium sp.
CGGCCTATAACGACAAAACCCCTCACGAGGTGCTCGATTTTGACATCGACGCTTACTTCGACGAGCTCAACCTGATCAAGCACCTCAGTCCGACCCGAGGCAATGGCTTGCGCGCCATGGTTCAGCGGATCAAAAGCATTGCCGCCCAGGCCTCTTGACGCTTTTTGCGTCGCCTGTCAGCTCGACGCGAACAGCCCTTCCGAAGCTCTAATTCCTGTGCACCAGGACGTATAAAAACCGCGTCAATCTGCGTATAATCGCCGCATTTATGCGCTCTTGGGCCGGTTTGGACCGGGAGCTGGGTTAAATTGTCACTAATGGAGTAACCGATGGCTGTTGAACAGACCCTCTCGATCATCAAACCGGACGCGGTCAGCAAAAACCTGATCGGCGCCATTATCAGCCGTTTCGAAGAGGCCGGCTTGAAGGTGATCGCTTTGAAAATGCAGCAGTTGAGCCAGGAACAGGCCAAAGGATTTTACGCCGAGCACGAAGGTAAGCCTTTCTTTGCCGGTTTGGTGGAATTTATGACCTCCGGACCTGTCTGCGTACAAGTACTGTCTGGCGAAGGCGCCATAGCCCTGAACCGCAAACTAATGGGCGCCACCAACCCGGCCGACGCCGAGCCAGGCACCTTGCGGGCGGATTTCGCCGAAAGTCTGGGTGCCAATGCCGTGCACGGCTCGGATTCGCCCGCTTCGGCGGAGCGCGAAATCGCATTCTTTTTTAATTCAGACGAAATTCTGGCACGTTAGAGCCCGATTTAGTCGACACAGGTAAGATCATGGTTGTTTCAGCTTGCAGTTCCACTTCTCCAGCTCCCGAACAGGCCAAAGCGAATTTGCTCGGCATGTCCGAGGCCAAACTGGTGGCGTTTTTCGACTCCATCGGGGAGAAGCGTTTCCGCGCCACCCAGGTGCTCAAGTGGATTCACCAGCTGGGCGCGGAAAACTTTGATCAGATGACCAACATCAGCAAAGATCTGCGCAACAAGCTGAAAGAAACCGCCGAAATCAAAGGGCCCGAAGTCATCCAACAGTTGGACTCGGTGGACGGTACGCGCAAGTTCCTGATCAAGGTAACCGGCGGCAGCATTGTCGAAACCGTGTTCATCCCCGAAGGCGATAGAGGCACCCTGTGTGTATCTTCTCAAGCAGGCTGTTCGCTCGACTGCAGCTTCTGCTCGACCGGCAAGCAAGGCTTCGATCGGGATTTGACCGCCGCGGAAATCATCGGCCAGGTCTGGATCGCCGCTAAATCTTTCGACCAGCTCAAGCCGGGCGGACCGCGCAAGGTCACCAACGTGGTCCTCATGGGCATGGGCGAACCTTTGATGAACTTCGACCCGGTGGTCGATGCCATGAACCTGATGATGCACGACAACGCCTACGGTATTTCCAAGCGCCGGGTGACTCTGAGCACCTCTGGCGTGGTGCCGGCTTTGGATCGGCTCAGTCAGTACACCGACGCCTGCCTGGCGATCTCGCTGCACGCGCCCAACGACGAGCTGCGCAACGAGCTGGTGCCGATCAACCGTAAGTATCCGATTGCCATGTTGCTGGATTCCGCCCAGCGCTATATTGCGGCCATGCCCGATACCCACCGCAAGATCACCATTGAGTACACTTTGATCGATCAGGTTAACGATCGTCCCTGGCACGCCGAGCAATTGGCGGAACTGCTGAAAGACGTGCCCGTCAAAATCAATCTGATTCCGTTCAATCCATTTAAGTTGTCCAACTACAAGCGGGTCAGCAACAACGCCTTGCGCCGTTTCCAGGACATTTTGATGGCCAAAGGTTTTATTACCACCGTGCGCACTACCCGCGGTGAAGATATAGACGCGGCCTGCGGTCAACTCGCAGGCACTGTCAACGACATGACCAAGCGCAGCGAGCGGTACCGGACGCGCTTTGAAGCAGAGGAGGCAGTAAGAATACTGCCGTCGCCATAACACTATAAAAGCAAAATTATTTTGGAGGGCGGGTCGATGCACAAGAGCAAAACAAGTCTTGTTTTGAAAAATGTACTGATTATGCTGCTGGCTTTCGGCCTTTCGGCCTGCGTTAACCAGGGTGGCAAGGGCAGCGTGGATGAAGATAAAGCGATGGACAGCTATATAAAGCTCGCCATGGCCTATATTGAAAACGGTAACCGCGAATCGGCCCGTCACCATTTGCGCAGGGCCTTTGAGTTGGACAGCAACTCGGTGCGCGCTACAGCCGCCCAGGCAATGCTTTATCAATTGGAAGGCGAGCCTGAGCTGGCGGAGGAAAATTTCCGCTGGGTATTGCGTCGCGACCCTGATTTTAGTCAGGCCCGTAACAACTACGCCGCCTTTTTGTATCGCCACGAACGCTACGAAGAAGCTTTTGAGCAGTTTGAAAAAGTCTCTCGCGATCTCGACTATACCAACCGCGACTTGGCCTTGCTCAACCTGGGCCGAACAGCGCTCAAGCTGGGTCGAGAGGAGCGTGCCAAGGCCGCATTCGAGCATGCCCACCAGCTGAATAGGCGTTTGCCCGCGGTTCTGATCGAGTTGGCGGAAATGAGCTTTAGTGAAGAAAATTACGCTCAGGCCAAAGCTTACCTTGATCAGTACGTTGCAATTGCCCAGCAGTCAGCGCGCTCGCTGTTGTTGGGGATAAAGATCGAACGTATTTTTGGCAATAAAGATAACGAGGCCAGTCTCGTTCTGGCCCTTAAAAACCGTTTTCCCTACTCTCAGGAATATCTAGAGTACAAGCGTAATATGAGTAACTGAGGCACTGATGACCGCAGAGCAAAATCCAACTGAAGAAGTAAGTTCAGCCTCGCCCGGAGCGATGCTGCAAGAGGCACGTAAGCAAGCAAAACTGAGTTTGGATCATGTGGCCACTGAACTGCGCATGACCACTCAGAAGGTCCAGGCGATTGAGGAGGACGACTTTGCCCGCTTGCCGGCTCAGACATTCGTGCGGGGCTATTTGCGCAGCTATGCCAAACTGGTAAAACTCGATCCGGAAGAAGTTTTAACCGCTTATCGCGAGGCGCTTACCAGTTCCGGAGTTCAGGACGATTCCGAGGAGAGTCCGCTGGAATTTAGAATTTCGCGTCCCAAACGCTCTAAGTGGCACTTTGGTATTTGGATTCTTATTTTATTGGGAGCGATTTGGCTCGGATCGCTCTGGTTCGTCAATAACCAGCCCGCAACCTCCGAAACTCTGGGTACTAATCTAACTTCGGGCTCAGACATTGCACCTGAGGAACAGCCTAATGAAATCGCTGTGGCCGGCTCCGAGGTAGATGGCGATACCGATACCCCAGTCGCGCCGCCGATTGAAACCGGCACGGACAAAATCGCTGAGTCGGGCGCTGAAGACGAAACCGAGCAAGCAGAATTTGTACCCCTGGCTGAAACCGGAACCGAGGTTCCCTTCGAGGATGTGGCCGCAGCCGAAACCTCAGCTCCGACGGTCCAGGTCACGCCCATGGCGGCGATCGCCGAAGTTTCAGAGGAAGGCCTTGATAGGTTGCAACTGGAGTTTTCCGGCGAATGTTGGCTGGTGGTGACCGATGCTCGCGGCGATGTGTTGCACACCGATCTCATGCAGGCCGGGCAGTCTCTGAGTTTGTCCGGCGTGGCGCCCTTCGAGGTAAAGCTCGGCAATGCTCAGACTGCGCAATTAACGCTTAATGGTGAACCGGTTGAACTCAATATAGCGCCGGACACACGTTTGATGACAATAGCTGTTGGCGAATAATTCAGGGTCTTTTTATGCACTGCGAAACTCCGATCAAGCGCCGTAAATCCCGCCAGATCATGGTCGGTAACGTGCCGGTAGGTGGCGATGCGCCGATTTCGGTGCAAAGCATGACCAATACCGAAACCACCGATGTTGCCGCCACCGTTGGCCAGATTCAGCGGTTGCAGCTTGCCGGTGCCGACATAGTGCGAGTCTCGGTTCCCTCTATGGAAGCCGCCGAGGCGTTTGGCGAAATTCGCAAGCAGGTGACTGTACCATTGGTGGCGGATATTCATTTCGACTACCGCATCGCTCTGCGCGTGGCGGATTTAGGCGTGGATTGTCTGCGCATCAATCCGGGCAATATTGGCCGGGAAAAACGTATTCGCGCGGTGGTCGACAAGGCGCGCGATCTGAATATTCCAATTCGCATCGGCGTCAACGCCGGCTCTCTGGAAAAAGATTTACAGAAAAAGTACGGCGAGCCCACGCCCGATGCGCTGGTGGAATCAGCCATGCGTCATGTGGAAATTCTAGACCAGCTGAATTTCCACAACTTTAAAGTCAGCGTAAAGGCTTCGGACATCTTTATGGCCGTGGCGGCCTACCGAAAGTTGGCCACCCTGATCGATCAGCCCTTGCACCTGGGCATTACCGAAGCCGGTGGGCTGCGCTCGGGCACCGTTAAATCCGCCGTGGGTTTGGGCGCGCTGCTGCTCGATGGCATAGGCGATACCATTCGCATTTCTCTGGCCGCGGATCCGGTTGAAGAAGTGAAAGTGGGTTGGGATCTGTTGAAGAGTTTGAAGCTGCGCAGCAAAGGCGTGAACTTTATTGCCTGCCCCAGCTGTTCGCGCCAGAACTTCGATGTGATTCAGACCATGAATGAGCTGGAGCAGCGCGTCGAGGACATTACCGTGCCGCTGGATGTGGCCGTGATTGGCTGCGTGGTCAACGGCCCCGGCGAAGCCAAAGAAGCGGATTTGGGTCTGGCCGGCGGTACGCCGCACAATCTGGTGTATATTGACGGCGCCCCCAGCCAGAAACTCGGCAATGCCACTCTGGTGGACGATTTGGAACGACTGATCCGGGCAAAGGCAGAGCAGAAAAAGATTCGCCTGGCAGAAGAAGAAGCCAACACTATTATTCGGGTTTGAATCCCGGATATAGAGCACCGATAGGTAGGCAGGCGTTGGGTAAGGCGCTCGGAGACCTTGCGCCGACAGGGCCGACAATTGCTCCTGCATAGTCGGCATACACGCCATCCATGGCGATAACGTCGGCGCAGAGCTTACAAGGAGGTATTTACAGCGTGTCTCCGAGTGCCTTACCCGACGACTACCCCAAAATTAAAATGTTTCGAAGACATTGAGCCAAACCGAGAGAGACTTTTGAAAAAGATTCAAGCCATCAGAGGAATGAACGATTTACTGCCGGACGAGTCTCCTTACTGGCAGTATTTGGAATCGACAGTAACCGCTATTTTAAAGCGTTACGGCTATAGAGAGATACGTTTTCCGATTCTCGAATCGACCGACCTGTTCAAGCGCTCCATCGGCGAAGTGACCGACATCGTCGAAAAAGAAATGTACACCTTTGAGGATCGCAACGGTGACAGTGTTACGCTGCGCCCCGAAGGTACCGCCAGCTGCGTGAGAGCCTGTGAAGAGCATGGCCTGCTGTACAATCAGACCCAAAGGCTTTGGTACATGGGGCCCATGTTTCGCCACGAGCGCCCCCAGAAGGGCGCTATCGCCAATTTCACCAGATTGGTGTCGAGACCTTTGGCCTGACTGGACCGGATATAGACGCGGAAATTTTACTGCTGAGCGCCCGAATTTTGCGCGCTCTGGGGCTTGGTGATAAAGCAACTTTGCAGCTCAACTCGCTGGGCAGCACCGAAGCTCGGGCGAGCTATAAAGAAGCGCTAGTGTCCTATCTCGAGCAACATCGGGAAGCCTTGGATGAGGACAGTCAGCGGCGGTTGGGTACCAACCCTTTGCGGATTCTCGACAGCAAAAATCCAGAGACCCAGGCGTTGCTGGATCAGGCGCCAGTTTTGCTCGACTATCTGGATCCCGAATCCAAAGAACACTTTGAACAATTGCAGCGCTTGCTGGACAATGCTGGCGTTGCCTACACCATCAATCCGCGCCTGGTGCGTGGCTTGGACTATTACGGCAAAACCGCGTTCGAGTGGGTTACCGATCAGCTGGGTGCTCAGGGAACCGTTTGTGCCGGCGGGCGCTATGACGGACTGGTAGAGCAGCTAGGTGGCAAACCCACGCCGGCGATTGGCTTTGGAATAGGCTTGGAGCGCCTGGTGTTGCTGCTGCAAGCAGCAGATATTCAGCCCCCTGGCCTGGGCCAGCAAGCCCAAATCTATTTGGCGGCAGTGGGCGATGTGCAACTGCAGGCACTGCAATTGGCCGAGCAGGTACGGGACGCTCTGCCAGAGATTAGCCTCTTGACCCATTGCGGCGGGGGCAGTTTTAAGAGCCAGCTGAAAAAGGCCGACAAAAGCCAGGCCGAGATAGCC
>CAZKCY010000065.1:0-9148 GCA_964551155.1 uncultured Marinimicrobium sp.
CGGATCGGTCAAATGCCAGGGAAACAGTGCTACTGGTGCCAATTCTAGCTGGGTCAAGTCACCCTGCCAGCCGGGCGCCCGCCAAGCGCCCTGCACCGCCCAATCCAGACGACCGTGGGCGCCGCTGATAACCCGCATCTGCAGCTGGTGGTCCTCCAGTGAACCCGAGCCGGTCAAGCCCAGATACTGGAACATTTGCTCTGCCAATTCCAAGCCCTGAGCATGCAACTCCAGTTGGTACTGGCGGGCCTCGGGCTGCTGTAGCTCAAGGCTGAATTTTTCCAGCTCAAAAGCTTGTCGCCAACGCAGCGCTTCGCCCCCCGCGCTGATCTTAAGCTGCGGTTTGGCCAAGCTGCCAGCCAATCGGCCCTCAGCCCTGAGGCTGCCACCCAAACGAGGGTCCAACTGAGACAGGATGGGCGCATCCAACGACCAATCGAGCGCCAAGTCGGTGCCCGGCTTGTCGCCCATTGAGCTACTGCCATTTATCGCCACACGATTGGCGCCCAAAGAAATTCGCAGCGCCTCGGCGCTGAGTCTGTTGTTTTGGTAGCCGAGTGAGCCAGTGCCAGAGAGCTCCAAGTCACGCAGCTGCCCGGAAAGCTGCAGGTCGCTCAGCTGAGCTTGCAATTGACCCGAATCCAAACTGCCGCTGGTGGTAAACCGAGCCTCTATCTCGCCGGGCCATTCGGGTAGGTAGAGGCGAGGATCAAATTGATCGGCGTTTACCTTCAGGTTCCAGCTCAAGTGGGGCGCCCAGGCTAACTGACCCTCGGCATTCAGTCGGCCATCATCGGTAAGCAGCTTCAGGAGCTGCAGTTCAAACTGCCCCAGATCGCACTCGCCCTCTAGTTCCAGCGCCAGCTCGGGCAAGCCCTCGGCGCTGGCTTCGGCCTGCAGGCGGAGCTGATACAGCTCCAGCCAGCCATCGAAAGACACATGCCCAGAGCTGACCGGACGCGGATAATCTAAAGTCCAAAGACTGGCGGGAGGCGTTTGCTGCTCCCAGTCGCTGTCCATGATCAGGCGCGGTTGCCGGTCGGCGTTATCCAGAGCGGGCTGAAACCGAATACTGGTTTGCACCGCCATAGGACGGGCCAATTGATGCTCCAGCGTCAGAATCTCGATGTCGCCACTCAGCTCGCCGACGCCGCCAAAGATCAGGGGCTCGCCCTGCTCTTGAGGCAACTGATAGCGCCAATCGAGAATTAAATCCGCTGGGTAGGGATAGCGAACGCCAATATGGCCAGTGGCGGCCACTGAGTAATCTGCCGCTACGAGATTCAGGTCTTTAATTCTCAGACTGAAAGCACCAAGACTCAAAGAACCGCTTATTCTCTGCAGCTCGGTGGTGGTATCCCCTTGGACGATCTTGATGTTGTTGAGCTCGACTTGCCCCAATTCTATGCGTACCGGCAATGCCAGGCTGGGCCAGTCGGTTATCCCTTGGGCGGGCTCCTCCTCGGGCGTATCTTCTCCGGGGGGCATGACCAACAGTACCGACTCAGCCTTGAGCGACTGCACCGAAACCGAACTATAGAGAAGAGCCATTGGCTGCCAGCGGAACGCCAAGCCTTCAACCCGGTAGCGCTGGGCAGCGGTTTCGTCGACTGGCTCGGGGGTGTATTCCAGATAGCCGATATCCAGGCCGCGAATCAGATCGCCCTCAACCTCGCCAAACTCCAAGGGCAACCGATCAGCCACTTGCCCCAACACCCATCGGCTACCGATTTCGGTAGACACCAGAGCGCTCACCAGCGCCAACACCAGCACCAGCAGAGCCAAGATCGAGAGCAGGGTCCACTTAAGCCAAAACAGGGCTCGCCGAATCATAAATCGGGCCCCATACTCAAATGCAGACCCCAGCCGTGGGGTTCATCCAGAGCCTTGGCCACGTCTATCCGTACCGGACCTATTGGCGACAGCCAGCGAACACCGACGCCGGCACTGCGCTTGAAGTCAAACTCGGAACCATTGAACGCATTGCCCTGGTCGTAAAACACCGCGCCCGCCCAACTGGGTAGAAAGCGATAGTCGTACTCGATGCTGTTGACCAACAAATTGCTGCCACCAATCACCAGCTCTTCGTTGGTTTCCGGATCCAGCGTGGTCGGACCCAAAGAGTTGTAGTCATAGCCGCGCACCCGGGTGTCGCCGCCGGCGAAAAAGCGCTGGGATACCGGCAATAGGGAGAAGTCATCCACCTCGGTTATACCACCTTCGAGACGCAGCAGTACCCGTCCGGGGCCTATAGAGTGAATGTATTTGCCGCTGAAGTAGGCTTGCACAAAGCTGACCTTAGAGCCCAGCGTCGAAGGCGAGCCCGAGAGCCGGCCCAGCACTCGCCAGCCGTAGGGTGGATAGCTGCTCTCATCGGACTTGGTGCGCGAAAGGCTCACTGAGGGTATCAGCAGATGCGAGCGCTCTTCCGGCTCACCGCCGACGATATAATCTTCCCGCTCATAATTGATCGAATAATTCTGCAACCAGGGACTGTTCTCTTCGGAGCGGGAATAGCTGGTACCTATAGTAGTCACTTCACTGCGAGTATCGTCCGTATCCTCGCGCTTAAAGCCGGTATAAAAGCTCAGGCGCTCCTGGGCGGGCCGGCTCATGGGAATATGGTAAGCCGCCCCCAGGCTGCCGCCCAACTCAGAAATCTTCAGGTCGGCATTAAAGCTATGGCCGCGTTTGTTGATGTATCTATTTTCATAGCCCAGCAATATGCGGGCGCCTGTGTCGGTGGCATAACCCACACCGGCCGAGTAGCCGTGGCGCGCGCGCCCTTCCAGCTCCACTGCGACCGGGACTCGCTGACCTTCTAATTGTTGCAAGCGGGGGGAGACTCCAATGTAGCTGAAATAATCGCTGCCGCCGTAGTAGCTCTTTAAATCCAGCAGCTTTTCAATGTGGTAGGGCTCCCCCGGCTCAAAGTTAAGGTAGCGGCGCAGAAAAGCCTCGCTGAGAATGTCGTGCTTGAAGCTAATCTCGCCAAATTCGTAGCGCGGTCCCGACTGATACACCAGTTCCAAATGGGCCGAATTCTGATCCACGTCAACAGTAACCCGCGAACGGGAAAAGCGGCCCTCGAAAAAGCCGCGCGCCGAAGCCACTGTACCGAAGCGGCTTTTTAGGGATTCATAACGCCCATGATCCAGCCGATCACCCTCGCTTAGACCAGGCTTTGCAATGATTTCCTGAAAGCCTGCATCGTCCTTGCCCTCGCCCTCGACCCGAATGTCGATTTGATTCAAACGGACCGGCTTACCTGGCTCCAAGCGAATTTTTAGGCCCCAGCAATCGTCTTCCTGAGTCAGCTCCCGAGTCGATTCCAGATTGTAGTAACCCACAGCCTTAGCGGCGTTTTGTATTTGCTTATCCAGCTCGCGCAAGCGGGCACGCATGCGCCACTCAGGGGTGCTGCAAGGTTCCTCGCCAATGGCGATAAAGCTGCGGACATTGTCCCGCAGAAAGCTAGGGCCGCCCTTAATCTCGATATCCGGGCTGGCCGCCCAGGAACCAGCGCTGGATAACGCCAGCAGCGCCAGAATTGGGAGCGACCAACGAGCAGGCCGGCGAAGGGACGAGAAATAAAACATCAACAAGGCAGAATCCAAATTACAACGAAGCATTCAAGAAGGTATTGCTACAACAGAGAGTTTGAGTCGCTTCCCGGCGGTTTCGATTGACCGCCACTTTACTGAGTTTAAACCCCGGACTCAAAATTTGCTCAGCTACAATTCCGATCCAGCTGCCGCTGAATCAGGTAGGTCTCTATGTCGTCGCGCGCCGAGTTGAGAAACCTTAGCCGCGTCGCCAAGCCCGCCAGCAGGGTAATGTGACTGACCCCATCATAGATATGAGTCTCGACTGGAACCCCAAGTTCCGCAAGGCGATCTGCCAGACGCTCGGTATGGTAGGGATAAGCGGTGGTGTCGTCGGCGCCATGCAACAGCAGACTGGGCGGAGTAGAATCCGAAGCCAGACGAACTGGATTGGCCTCAGCGTCGTTTTCTACCCGCTGAAACTTGTCCACCACCAACTCGTGATCGAGCGGCAAATCATAGGGCGCCGCCAAACCAATCAAAGCCCGGATTTGAACATCTTGCGCGCCATTGCGCTCCAGATACTTGGGGTCGGTTGCCAGCATGGCGGCCATATGGCCGCCGGCAGAGTGGCCCATCAATACTAGTTCGCGCCCCTCGGGGCAGTCCGACGGCATAAGCCGATCCAACTGGCCTATGGCGAGCGCCAGGTCGTCGACAAATTCGGGGAATTCCGCCTGAGGGTAAAGCCTATAATCAGGAATCACCGTGACGTAGCCCAGGCGTGCAAAGGCTTCGCCCACAAAAAGAAATTCGTCTTTATTCCCCGACTCCCAGGAGCCGCCGTAGACAAACACTATTGCCACTTTTTTGGCCGGCTGGCGGGCCGGCACATAGATATCCAGCTTCTGACGCTCACGGGGGCCGTAACTGAGATTTTCTTTGAGGCTAAAAGTGTCGCGCGGCGTAATGCCGTTGAGCATACGCGTCGGTTGGCACGCCGCCAGGGTTATGAGCACCCCGAGAATTGCGACAATCGCGGCCAGCAGCCAGATTTTGGTCGACATAGATCTCCCTGTTCCTTGATTTCTTGACCGAGAATGAGCGGATCGCTAGCCCGGTTTAAGTTTCTATACGCAAAGCGGCCGCCGCGAGATCCCTGCTGGGTGTTAAGCTGCCGGCTATTGTACAATAGTGAGCTCTAGAACCCGGCAGAGAACCAGATCTTATGACCGACAAAAAAACCACCCATTTTGGCTACCAGCAAGTTCCTGTCGAAGAAAAGGCTGACCGGGTGGCCGATGTGTTCCATTCGGTGGCGGCTCGCTACGACTTGATGAACGATCTGATGTCCGGCGGCATTCATCGGCTTTGGAAGCGCTTTACCATAGAGCTGGCGGCGGTACGCAAGGGCCACAAAGTTCTGGATATTGCCGGCGGTACCGGCGATCTCAGCTATCAGTTTGCCCGCCGGGTAGGCCCCGAAGGGCTGGTAGTATTGGCGGATATCAACGAATCTATGCTCAAAGTGGGTCGCGACCGGCTGTTAGATCGCGGCGTTGCCGGCAATTTGGAGTTCGCCCAGGCAGACGCTCAGTATTTACCCTTTCCCGACAATAGCTTCGACTGCATTACCATCGCCTTCGGGTTGCGCAACGTTACCGACAAAGATCTGGCGCTCGCCTCGATGCTGCGAGTGCTAAAACCCGGCGGCCGCCTGTTGGTGCTGGAATTCTCCAAACCCCAGAATCCGCTGCTCGAGAAGGCCTACGATCTCTATTCGTTCAAATTTCTCCCGCTGATGGGCAAGCTGGTGGCGCAGGATGCCGACAGCTACCGCTATCTGGCCGAATCGATCCGCATGCACCCGGATCAGGAAACCTTGAAAACCATGATGGAGCAGGCCGGCTTTGTGAATACCGAGTTTCACAATCTGACCGGTGGCGTAGTGGCGCTGCACAAGGGAATCAAGCCCTGAGATGACTAGCACCTTGACCACCGCTGCTTTAGCCGGCGCCGAAGCCAGTATTAATCGAGCGCTGCGCTACGACGCCGCGACGCGTCAAAAGCTGGCCAAGCTCGAAGGTCAGGTTTTGGCCGTGCGTCTGAGCACCCCCTCAGTGTGCGTGTATCTCGCCCCGGAAGCCGACCGGCTGCGGCTATTGAGCCACTGGGAGGGGCCGGTCGCCACAGAAATTCAAGGCTCTTTGACGGCGCTGACCAAAGTGGCGCTCAGCCACGACAGCAATCTGCAAGGCAGCGGCGTAGAAATAAGCGGCGGCACCGGAATGCTGCTGGAGCTGCGCCATATTCTTCAGGGCCTGGATATCGACTGGGAGGAGCTGCTGAGCGAACTTTTGGGCGATGTCGCCGGCCACCAGGGCGCCGAAATGCTGCGCTCCGCTAAACGCTGGTTCGAAGGTCGCAGCCAGAGTGGCCAGCGTCTGCTGAGTGAGTTTGTCACCGAAGAGCTGCAGCTACTGCCGAGTCGCCCCCAACTGGAAGACTTTTATCGCAGTGTCGATCAATTGCGCCTGGACCTGGATCGCGCCGAGGCGCGCCTGCAGCTACTGAAACGCCAGCAAAATTCTCCAATCAGCCCCTCTCAAGCCGAACAGAAGGATTGACCGTGGCCGCATTTCTCCGACTGCTGACCATTGCCCGCATTTTGCTGCGCTATCGTCTGGACCAACTCCTGGCCGCTCGGCAACTGCCCTTGACGGTGCGCTTTCTGCTGCTGCCCTGCAAACTCTGGCCGGCGCCCAAGCTCAATCGCGGCGAACGCTTACGCCATGCGCTGGAAGATCTGGGGCCGATTTTCATTAAGTTCGGCCAGCTGCTCTCCACCCGCCCGGACCTGGTACCTGCCGATATAGTCTTGGAACTGAATTTGCTCCAGGACAAGGTGCCGCCTTTTGATAAGGAACTGTTCCGCGCCTTGGTGGAAACCGCTCTGGAAGAAAAGGTGGAAACGGTTTTTTACAGCTACGAGCGCGAGCCCCTAGCGTCGGCGTCGGTGGCCCAGGTTCACGGCGCAGTGCTGCATTCCGGACAGCGAGTGGTGATCAAAATCATTCGCCCGGGCATCGAAAAGATTATCGAGCAGGACGTGCGCCTGCTGCATATCATCGCCCGGTTGATCGAGCGCTACAGCGCCGACGGCAAGCGGTTGCGACCGGTGGACGTGGTCGATGATTATCGGATCACCATTTTCGATGAGCTGGATCTGCAGCGCGAGGCCGCCAATGCCTCGCAGCTAAGGCGCAACTTTCAGAATTCCCGCCTGCTCTATGTGCCGGAAATTTTCTGGGACTATACCCGTCACAATGTTCTGGTCATGGAGCGGATTCACGGTCTGCAAGTCAACAATATACCGGCGATAGTGGACCAGGGCACCGATATGAAAGCCCTGGCCGAGCGCGGCGTAGAGATTTTTTTCAAGCAGGTGTTCGAGCACAATTTCTTCCACGCCGACATGCACCCGGGCAATATTTTCGTGGCCACGGAAAATCCCGAGCACCCCAAATACATAGCCGTGGACATGGCCATTGTCGGCTCTTTGACCCGGGAAGATCAGTACTATCTGGCGCGCAACCTGCTGGCTATGTTTCGGCGCGATTACCGCCAGGTGGCGGAGCTGCATGTGCAGAGCGGCTGGGTGCCGGAATACACCCGGGTGGAAGAGTTGGAAGCGGCGGTACGCACCGTGTGCGAGCCGATTTTCGAAAAGCCTTTGAAAGACATTTCATTTGGACAGGTACTGATGAACCTGTTTCGCACCGCCCGGCGCTTTGATATGGAAGTGCAGCCACAACTGGTATTGCTGCAAAAAACTTTGCTGAATATTGAAGGCCTTGGACGACAGTTGTACCCGGAACTGGATTTGTGGACCACCGCCCATCCGTTTCTCGAGCGCTGGCTCAAAGACCACTTTCACCCCAAAGCGGTGTGGCGGGATTTCAAACGCTACGGTCCCGAATGGCTGGAAAAATTCCCCGCTGTGCCTACCTTGATGTTCAACAGTTTGCAGCAACTGCAAAATCTGGGCGAGCTGGCGCCCCGGCTGGAACAGACTCACAAAGAGCTGGAACGTCAACGCATCGAGCGCTCGCGCTCCAAACGCCGCGCGGTAATTGGTGTGCTGGCGCTCATTGGTGGCGCGGCAACAGCCTGGCCGGCAATCGGCGAGAAAGTCGCCGCTTGGACTCCCACTGTGGACTGGAGCCAGATACCCACCGAAAGCTGGGGCCTGGTAGCTCTGGGCGTTTGGTTATTGCTGTTGCGCAAATAATCGCTAATTCATCAGTAGCTTCATTCCCACACAACGCTGATCCTCCTGAAGCGCGACTCGCAAGGCATCGTCAAGCGAGGGATGCAAACCGGAATACTGGTCGATGGCTTGCGCCATGCGCTGCAAACTTGTTTCGCTGCAGGTGGTGGGCAGCAGATAGCGGGCGTAAAGAGACACGAGTCGATCACCATCCTCCTCGGCCAGTTTCGGTAGCGCCCCAAGTATCCGATCCGCATGGCTTTCCAGAAGCGATACCTGATTGGGGGGAAACAATTTGCTCATCACCTCTCTCAGCTGCGCTAATTTGTAGGCCTCCTTGCGTTCGATGATAGCTTCCAACCAACGCTCTTTTGCCGCGGCATTCGGTCGGCTGGCCTGGACTCCCAGAAGGTTTCGTTCGCCCCGAGCGGAGCTGTCCCGCTCGGCTTCCGTTTGAGCCAAGTCGAGATAGTCACCGTAGGCGAAGCGATTGAGCATCAACACCAGACCCCAACGAAAATCTTGATCAAGCGCCAGACCTTCAAGGGACGCCTCGTCTTTCAGCAATGCCTGGGCCTGCTTGAAATCGTCCGGGCGCGAAGCGGCGCTGAGCCACTGAGCAAACCAGATTCTTTGCTGATCGGAGCCAGGCTCAGCCTGCTGGAGTTGACGCCAAAAAAGCTCGGAGATATGGGCACGCTCTGCATCGTATTCGGTGCCCTGCGGGTCCATCAACCAGAAGTAGGAGCTGCTCTGAACCAGCTGAGAACCTACCTGAGAAATAATCCGATTGTCGGACTCTAAGGGCAACTGGTGAGCAGCGAAGCGGACAAAATCGGTGAGCGGCATTTCCCGATCGCGCACTCTATCCCAGAGGCTCTGCCAAAGCATAAGGCGCAACCCATCGTCGGCGAACTGGTGGATATTTTGCTCAAGTGTGGCTTGGGAGCTCTGATTCAGCTGAACTTTGACATAGCCCCAGTCGTCCAGGTTGGGATAAATCAAATCGGGACAGGCAGTATCTTCGGGAAACTGAATATGGGTTTCGGCGCCGTCGTAGGTAACTGGGAGTCTGGCAATCAAATTTGCCGGAGCTTCAGCGTTAAGCTTAAACAGCCCGAGCTGAACCCGCTGGGATCTCAGCGTCGGGTGATCTTCCGGAGCCGACTGTTTCAACACCAAGCCGGTCAAACGCTTGTCGATACAGCTAAATTCAGCGCGAATTCTATTCAGCCCGGCTTGGTACAGCCACTCCTGAGTCCATTGCCTTAAGTCTCGCTCGGCGGCTTGTTCCAATGCGGCGATAAAATCGTTCAGTTCGGTATTGCCATAG
>CAZKCY010000066.1:0-9121 GCA_964551155.1 uncultured Marinimicrobium sp.
CCGTTACAACATTGGCTCTCGTTATACGTTCTAACAGCCGTCGATGAACATGGCGTGGCATCCGGGAGGATGTCCGCCATCAGCAGGGAGAGCCGCCGAAGTTGGGCGGCTCTTTTTGTCTCCGTAATCGGTGTTTGAGACTGATTGGAGGCAAAGCAAGATAAAGAACACATAATATAAGACAGACAACAGAGGTGTACTGTGCCCAATACCGTTTTACTCAGCAGCGAAAAACATCGCGACCTTCGGGTCGATCCGGGCTATTGCCGCGACTACGGTGATGCCGTCATGTTGGCGCAGACCTTTGCCTCGGAGTTTCGCGCAGTCCAGGCGCACTACCCGATTCTATTTCAGAAAGACCCGAGCAGCGGGCGCTTTTTTGCCGCGGCGCTGTTTGGTTTTGAGCAGGGCGAAAACCTGTTCCTGACAGAAGACCGGCGTTGGGACGCTGGCTATATTCCGCTGATGATGCAACGCATTCCGTTTTCCATCGGTGTTTATCCCAAGAATTCCGAAGCCGACGGCCAGCGCATGCTGCACATTGATCTTGAGCACCCCAAGGTGCAGGTCGGCGATGGCGCCGAGGGGCAGCGATTGTTCGAACCTCACGGTGCCAATACCGACTATCTCGATCGGGTCTCCGGCATGTTGGAGGCGATTCACCACTGGCATCAACATGACCGGGGTTTTGTCGATGCGCTGGTGAGCTTGAATCTACTCGAGCAAGTGACGCTGGATATCACCCTTGATAGCGGCACCAAAGGCCAGCTGATGGGGTTTTACACGATTCACGAAGAGCGGCTCGCCCAGTTGAGCGACGAGCAGGTCGCGGGGCTACACGCTCAGCAATATCTAGAGCCTATCTATATGGCATTGGCTTCTATGCCCAAAGTGCGTGCATTGATGGAGCGCAAAAGCCGGCTCACCGGCTGAGGCGGCGACGAAGCCCTTTGGAGCGATTAAGGTGATGCGATGAGCGAGCCAAACGGTGCGATCGAAGAAATTGTGATTGTCGGTGGCGGCACAGCCGGCTGGCTCACTGCCGGGCTGCTAGCGGCAAACTGGCAGCAAGACCCCAGGCCGGGTCAGCGCATTACGCTTATAGAGTCGCCCGATATCCCAACAGTTGGGGTCGGTGAAGGTACTTGGCCGTCGATGCTGGAAACCTTAAAAAGTATTGGCCTGACCGAAAGCCAGTTTCTCACCGAGTGTGATGGCAGCTTCAAGCAAGGCTCGCGCTTTATCAATTGGACTGGCGCCGGGGGCCAGCACTACGATCATCCGTTTACTCTGCCTGCGGATTTTGGGCGCACCAATCTGGCCGAACACTGGCTGGCCAAAGGCGGGCCCATGCCTTTTGCCCAGGCCGTCAGTCCGCAGTCAGCGGTTTGCGACCGGTACTTGGCGCCTAAACAATTTACCGCCCCTGAATACGCTTTTACCCTCAATCACGGTTACCACCTCGATGCGGGCAAGTTTGTGCGCCTGCTCCGACGCCATTGTGTCGAGCAGCTGGGCGTGGGCCATCAGCTAGGTGAAGTAACTGGCATCGCCACTCACGACGACGGGAATATTCGGTGCTTGCATTTGAAATCCGGTGAACAGGTCTCCGGCGACTTGTTCATTGATTGCACCGGCATGGCCGCGCGCTTGTTGGCGCAGCACTATCAAGTTCCCTGGGTTAGCTACCGCGATTATCTGTTCAATGACTCGGCCCTGGCAGTGCAGGTTCCCTACAATAATGAAGAGGATCCTATAGCGTCCATGACCCTGAGCACAGCTCACGAAAGTGGCTGGATCTGGGACATAGGCCTGCCCTACCGGCGCGGGGTGGGTGCCGTTTTCTCAAGTGCCCACAGCGACGAAGCAAGCATCTATCGAACCCTGGAAAACTATTTAAAAGACAGCGGTGGCGCTGCTTTGGGGGATCTGAATCCGCGCCGAATTGATTTTGAACCCGGCCATCGGACGGAGTTCTGGAGCCACAATTGCGTCGCCATAGGCTTGTCGGCCGGCTTTGTTGAACCGCTGGAAGCGACTGCCTTAGTGTTGGTTGAACGCAGTGCACAATTTTTGGTGCAGCAAATGCCGGAAAATCGGGAGCAGTTGCCGCTGGTGCGCCGTCGCTTCAATCGCGACTTCCGTCGGCACTGGGACAACATTATTGATTTTTTAAAGCTGCACTACGCCTTAACCGATCGGCGCGATTCGGACTACTGGCGAGCCCACGCCGATCCGGAATCCTGGCCTGAATCACTGCGCGAGCAGCTGACCCTTTGGCGCAGTCGCAGCCCCTGGTTGTGTGATAGTCAGTACCGCAACGAGTTGTTTCCCGCGGCGAGTTATCAGTATGTGCTCTATGGCATGCAGCCCGGATACACCAACCCGGCGCCAGTCGCGTGCCGTGTCAAGCGCGGCGCGGAAGCCGCGCGCGCCGCATTTCTGCAAGTGCATCATAAAACTTCGCAATATCTCGGTGGCTTACCCGGTAACCGGGAGCTGCTGCGGCAGATACGCAGCCAGCAGTTGCACACCGTTTAATCTAGGGCCCGGAGAAAAACCATGACCGAATCCATTAAAACCATAGTGATTGCCGGTGGCGGCACTGCCGGTTGGATGGCCGCGGCGCTGCTGTCTCAGACTCTGGGCAAGCGGCTGCAGATCAAGTTGGTGGAATCCGATGCGATTCCCACTGTCGGCGTGGGGGAGGCGACCATTCCCCCGCTGATGAGCTTTCACAAGATGCTCGACATAGACGAGCGCGAATTCCTGGCGGAAGTGAACGGTACATTCAAACTCGGCATTGAGTTTGAAAACTGGCGCATGCCGGAGCACAAATACATTCATTCGTTCGGTTACGCTGGTAAGGATTGCTGGGCCTGCAGCTTTTTACATTTCTGGCTCGCTGGCCGCTCTCGGGGTATCAATCACGACTACTCGGCTTACTGCGCTGAACTGTTGGCGGCGCGCGCGGGAAAGTTTGCCGTACTCCCAAATGGCCGAATGAATTACGCCTATCACCTTGATGCTGGCCGCTATGCGGCCTTCCTGCGTCGGCGAAGTGAAAAAATTGGCGTCGAACGTATAGAGGGAAAAATTGATCAGGTGAACCTGAATCCCGCCAATGGTGAGATCGAATCCCTGACTTTGGCTTCGGGAGAGAGGGTTGCCGGCGATTTCTTTCTCGACTGCACCGGATTTCGCGCGCTTCTCATCGAGCAAACCTTGAACGCAGGCTTTGAAGACTGGAGTCACTGGCTGCCCTGTGATCGGGCCCTGGCGGTACAGACCGAATCGGTGAGCGAGCCTTTACCCTACACTCGCTCAATCGCGCATCAGGCCGGCTGGCAGTGGCGAATTCCATTGCAGAATCGTGTGGGTAATGGTCTGGTCTACTCCAGCCGCTATATGGACGATGAACAAGCCCGCTCGACCTTGCTAGGCAACCTCGAGGGCAAGCTGATCACTGATCCCAAGCCGATTCAATTCCGCACCGGTACCCGGCGCAAACACTGGGTCAAAAACTGCTTGGCACTGGGTTTGGCGAGCGGTTTCCTTGAACCCCTCGAATCGACCAGTATTCACCTAATTCAGAAGTCGTTGACGCGTTTCGTGCAGCTATTCCCGGCGGGGGGCATAGTGCAGTCCGATATCGACGAGTTCAACCGTCAGAGTAAAGTGGACGTGGAAAGAATCCGCGATTTCATCATCCTGCACTACAAAGTCACCGAGCGCGAAGACTCGCCTTTCTGGCGTTACTGCAAACACATGGAAATCCCTGATACCTTGCGCCAGCGCATCGACTTATTCCGGGATTCGGCGCGGGTCTTCAAGGTTGACAACGAGCTCTTTGGCGAAGAGTCTTGGATTCAGGTAATGCTTGGGCAGGGCATAGAACCCTCTGCTTATCATCCCATGGCCGACGTTATGAGTGATGCGGAGCTGGCCGGGTTTTTAGGGAAATTGCGCCAGTCCACACATCAACAGGTGGATCAGCTACCCTCGCATCAGGCATTTATCGATTACTATTGTCGCCAGCCGCTTGCTGACGCGGCCAGCGGTTGAGGTCGGCGGAAGCCGTCGTGAATCAGGTGCTCCCGAACTACCAGCTGAACAGTGCTTTGGTGCCCAAGATACTCACGGTGGGACGCGAAGCGACGCCGGTGATCGTCATCGATGAACTGCTGACCAGTGTCAGGCCCTTGCTTGATATCGCCTGCCGGTGGAGTCAATTTGTCGAAGAGCGGCAAGCCGGTTATCCCGGCCGACGGGCGGTATTGCCTGCGGAGTTTTCCCGCCTTCTGTTGCGAGCGCTTGAGCCGTTGATCCGGGAGACTTACGGCATTGATCCCCAGGCACCCTTGCGCTGCAGTCGCCAGGTGTTCTCGCTGGTTACCCGAAACGAAACTGAATTGGCGGTGTTGCAGCGAGTCCCGCATTTCGATACCCGACAACCCCTATGTTTTGCTTTGATGGTCTATCTGAGCCCAGGCAATTTTGGCGGCACAGGCTTCTTCCGGCATCGACCTACCGGTTATGAGCGTATTACCGACGAGTGCTTCCCCGCTTTTGTCGACAGCGTTCAGAGTTATTTCCAAACAAACGGCTTGCCCCCGGCGCGCTATTGCACCGGTAGCGACGGGCATTTCGAGTTGGTCGAATCGGTGCCCTATCAAAGCAACCGGCTGCTGATTTACCCCGGCAATTTGCTGCACAGTGGGCTGATTGAGCCCAGCCGCGATACCGATTCGGACCCCGCTAGCGGGCGTTTGACCGCCAATGTTTTTTTTGAGTTCGGCAACCAGCTTTGCCCGCGATCATCGTCCTAGGTTCCGTCCATATTTGCTTGGACAGGTCCCACCTTTCAGTCCGTCTTGCCTAGGTAAAAGTGGCAAAGGCCACCTTTGCCGTTGTTGCCAAAGTGGGACGACGCTTGCTCCGCTCGGCCAAATAATGATCATGCGGCTATTTAGTCACGCTAGCCGCTTTGGTAATCCGACGTCCTTTCCTAGCATGGTTTCTGCGTCGAACCCTCTCGACGACCACTGCGCTGGTTCAGTGGTCGTCGAATTTTTTGGCTCCGTGCGGGCAACCCCGGAGCTGTTTTTTTAAACGAATAACAGTGAGCAAAATAATGAATAACTCCATGATTCGCTGGCTGCCCCTGGCATTTGCGGTTCTGGCTGGCTGCAGTGCCGATCCGACCGCCAGTCACTCTACCGAAAATTCTTCTTCAGATACCGGCTCAGCTCACCTTTGGCCGGAGAAACAGTCGCCGCTTACCGGCTCGCATGAAGCCCAAGTCGAAGCCCTTCTGAGCAAGATGACTCTGGAGGAAAAAGTCGGCCAGCTGATTCAGCCGGAATTGCGTAACGTCACCCCCGAGGACGTCAAGCGTTATCATCTGGGATCAATCCTCAATGGTGGCGGCTCCTTCCCGGGCGGCGACAAAGAGGCTCCCGTTCAGGCTTGGCTCGATCTCGCCGACGGCTTTTACGCGGCGTCCATGGACACCAGTGACGGACATCAGGCGATTCCGATTGCCTGGGCCACCGATGCCGTGCATGGCCACAACAATGTGGTTGGCGCGACTCTTTTCCCGCATAACATAGGGTTGGGTGCGGCGCGCAATCCCGAGCTGATTCGGCGCATCGGTGAGATTACCGCGAGAGAGGTCGCGGTGACCGGCTTAGACTGGAACTTCGCTCCGACCCTGGCCGTGGCCCGGGATGATCGCTGGGGCCGCACTTACGAGGCCTACTCCGAGGACCCGGAAATCCTTTATGACTACGGAAAGGCGATGGTGGTCGGTTTGCAGGGCCAGCCGAATGGCGAAGACTTTTTTGGCCCAGGGCATGTCTGGGCCACCGCCAAGCACTACATCGGGGATGGCGGTACCGAGGGTGGAATCGATCGCGGCGACGTTAAGGTCAGTGAACAGAAATTGATAGATCTACACGCTCAGGGGTACTTCGGAGCGCTCGATGCCGGCGTGCAAACCGTAATGGCTTCGTTCAGCAGTTGGCAGGGTGAGAAGATGCACGGTCATCACTATTTGCTGACCGAGGTTCTAAAACAGCGACTTGGGTTTGACGGATTGATCGTTGGGGACTGGAACGGTCACGAGTTCGTCGATGGTTGCCGTCAGGACTCCTGCCCTCAGGCAATCAACGCCGGGCTGGACATCTTTATGGTCCCCGATCAGTGGCGTGAGCTTTACGCCAATACCCTGGCTCAAGTAAAAAGCGGAGAGATTCCCCAGGCCCGCCTGGACGATGCCGTTCGCCGGATTCTGCGGGTTAAGCTGCGCGCGCGTATGTTCGAAAAAGGCCTGCCTTCAGAGCGTTTTTATGCCGGCAAAGCCGACCTGTTGGGGGCGCCGGAGCACCGGGCAGTGGCTCGTCAGGCCGTGCGTGAAAGCCTGGTACTGCTGAAAAACAACGACGGACTGTTACCACTCAAGCCTGCTGGCCGAGTGTTGGTGGCCGGCGATGGTGCCGACGATATCGGTAAACAGTCCGGGGGCTGGACTCTGACTTGGCAGGGCATCGGTAACCGCAAGGAGGATTTCCCCGGCGCTACGTCCATTTACGATGGCATCGCAACCGCCGTTCAAGCCGCCGGTGGCAGCGCTGAACTCAGCGTTGAAGGTGAATACAGCGCCAAGCCCGATGTGGCTATAGTGGTATTCGGGGAAGACCCCTACGCGGAAATGCAGGGTGACCGCGCTCATCTGGACTACGAGCCAGAAACGGACCTGACATTGCTGCGACGCTTGCAGGCCGATGGCATTCCGGTGGTATCGGTGTTTTTGACCGGGCGACCGCTGTGGGTCAACCCAGAGCTGAATGCATCCGATGCCTTCGTGGTCGCCTGGTTGCCGGGCTCTGAAGGTGCCGGAGTTGCCGATGTGCTGTTCCGCGATGCGGCGGGCGATATTCGCTACGATTTTACCGGCAAACTGTCTTTTTCCTGGCCTGCGCGTGCCGACCAGACGCCACTTAATCGTGGTGACGAGAGCGAGCCATTGTTCCCTTATGGCTATGGCTTGAATTACTCCGATGATGGCGACCTGGGTGAATTGTCGGAAGCGAGCGGTCTAAGTCAGGCCCAGACCGAGGCCGAGTTGCCGTTATTCGACGCCAGGCCTATGGAGCCTTGGGAGCTGGTGCTCAGTGATCGCAGTGAACGTTCACGGACAGTCACTGGAAGTTCCGCCTCTCTGCCCGCCATAGAGTTGACTTCAGTGGACCGCCAGGTTCAGGAAGACAGCCGTCGGGTGCGCTGGATTGGAACTGGCAAAGCGGAAGTCGCTTTGCGCTCCGAAGGCCGCGTTGATCTTACCGGTTATGAAGAAAGTGGCGTATTGCGCGTGAATGTCCGAGTGTCCAGTCCACCGACTTCTAACGTAGTACTGGGCATGGGCTGTGGGCAGGATTGCAAAGGTGAGGTTGATATTGGCCCCTGGTTGGCGCAAGTCGAGCCGAACGAATGGCATACCTTGACGGTTGAAATGAGCTGTTTGACGGCGCGAGGCCTGGATGCGGCTATGGTCCTGTCGCCCTTTTATATCGCGACTCAAGGCGAGCTGCAGCTAAGTTTCCACGATATTCGATTGGAAGTTGCTGAGGACGCGGAGGGAATGTGTCCGTGATGTTGGATTCGGCTCACTGTTAGATCGTGATTGTTTTGCGGTATAGGCCAGGGCATTGAGCCCTGGCCTATGTGAGCCGGAAACCGCTTCCGTGCAATAGTTACGTGTCTTGGTGAACTTGTTTACGGTATTCAGAGGGGGACTCCCCCACCAGCCGTTTGAAAAACCTATGAAAGGCCGATTTACTGTTGAAGCCTGAATCCAGCAGTATATCCAGTATGGTCTGATCACTGAGCGCCGGGTCTGCCAGCCTGCGCTTGGCCTCCTCGACACGATAGGAGTTGATGAATTCAAAAAAGTTGGTGCCGAAGTGTTTGTTGATGACTGAGGATACCTCTTTGACCGGCAAGTCCAGATAGGCTGCGAACTGCTCGATATTGAGATTGTGCTGAAGATAGATTTTGTCGCTCTCCACAGCTTTGCGAACCAGCTCAATGGCGGATTCGGAGGGCTTCTCGGTCGCCGGCGCCCGGGTCTCTTCCGAGCGGGTGTCCAACAGTTGGTGGGCATAGACCAAGCTGTAAGTGAAAAGCCCATTGATCAGAATAAACGTTATGTAGTTGTCGGCGATACCCAGATAGTCGGCGGTTTCGGGCGTAGTGAATTTGGCAATCAGGTGCACCACTACCGTCCAAGTCCAGCTGATAAAAAATCCCATTGTCAGAATGTTCAGCCAGCGCGGCTCGGTACTGGAAAAGTGCGAGTATTCGTCTTTCAACTCCGATTTGTAGCGCTGAACCAGGATCACGGCGGCAAAGGAATACATGAGCGGGACCAGCTTGACCGCGTCCCAGAGAAAGGTCACAACCCGTTCCGGCTGAGGCTCTGCCGCGGCCCATAAGCGGCGTAAGTCATTGCCGTCTATGCCGAAGGCCGCCATCACCATCATCGCCAGCAGAGCGGGAAGCAGATGCGCCAGATGTACCGGTCGCAGGCGGAAGTTGGCGCGGGTAATGGACGCTACATACAGATAGAGGCAGGAGCCTTTGAGCATCAAGGCCGCCATAAGAAAGTAGGGTACCCAGTATTGATCGACCAGCGGGCTGATGTGAACCTGATCGTTCCACAGCACCAGGGTGGCAGCGGAACTGGTGGCGATGGCTACTAGAAAGGCGCTTAACAGATGTCCGTAGAGCCGATCTTTCACCGGTAGCGCAGCCTGGAATAGCGCCAGAAGTATACATTCGGCGGCAGTCATCAGCAGCACTACGTCGTGAATATTAAAAATGTACTCTTTCATTAGTGTTCCGAACATCCGAAAATTTTTATTGTTGACCAATAATCTGGCATGTTTCTTCCCCGGGGGCAACCGGGTTTTATCCTATGAGCCTTCAGGCAGAGGGCCGAAAGCCAACGCCCTTCCGGGGGTTAACCCCCACCCGTCAAACCGATCAAAAGCTCGCTGACAATCAGCGGGCGCATTCCTCCTCAAGCCTGACGATTGGGTGCACCTTGCAGCGCAGGGTT
>CAZKCY010000067.1:0-1016 GCA_964551155.1 uncultured Marinimicrobium sp.
CGCTGGCCTGTCGGTGGCCAAGCGTGATCGTGCCGGTCTTGTCCAGGAGCAGCACATCCACGTCACCCGCCGCTTCGACAGCCCGCCCACTCATCGCCAGTACGTTCTTCTGCCCGAGTCGCGCCAGACCGCCGAAAAAACTCTTTCTGAGCCTGTTGACTTAGCTAACTTGTTGAAAAATAAAGAAAAAACAAATAAGGTTAAATTTTGGCCGATTTGTAGACTTGCCAGGATTGATGCGGCTTGGCGCCGGTTTCCCAAAATGTATCCACTAAGTTATCCACAGAAAATGTGGACAATCTGAATGTGAATTTTTCTGGGCAATTTGGTGACAGTTTGTGTTTCTGTCATTACTCCGGAACACACTTGGGTCTAAACTGCTAAGGAAACTGATATTGAAAGGGGTTCCAACCCATAGAGAGGAATTTGTACCTATGACTTCAGCTTTAACTTTGGCGGTTCTGGGCGGCGGCAGTTTCGGCACCGCTATAGCCAATATCCTGGCCGCCAACGGTCATCGTACCTATTTGTGGATGCGTGACGCGGAGCAGGCACGGGATTGTCAGGCGCACAGGGAAAACAGCCGTTACCTGCCTGGTTATCGATTGGAGGATCAACTGATTGCCACAGCTGACATTGCCGAGGCAGTCTCAGGCAGTGATCTGGTGTTTGTATCGGTGCCCAGCCATGCGTTTCGAGCGGTAAGCCGCCAGATCAAACCGCTGCTGCGCTCCGATGCCATAGTGGTGAGTACCGCCAAGGGCATAGAGCCCGAAGGGTTTACGCTGATGAGCCAGATTCTGGAGCAGGAGTTGCCCGAGCACCGCATCGGAGTTCTGAGCGGCCCCAATTTTGCCAAAGAGATCATTGCCCAGCAGCAGACCGGTACCGTGGTCGCCAGCGAAGACCAAGGGGTGATTGAAATGGTGCAGAAAACGCTCCGTTCGGAAACCTTCCGGGTCTATGCCAATCACGATCGCTATGGGGTAGAGTTGGGGGGAGCCCTGAAGAATATT
>CAZKCY010000067.1:1026-9120 GCA_964551155.1 uncultured Marinimicrobium sp.
CGTGATCGCCAGCGAGAACGCGGACGTGATCCGTGCCCTGCAGAAGGCCCTGCGCTCGGACAGTTTCCGGGTCTATTCCAACGATGACATGCTGGGGGTGGAACTGGGCGGTTCCCTGAAGAATATTTACGCCATTGTCTGTGGCATGGCGGCGGCTTTGGGCGCTGGGCATAATACCCAGGCTATGCTGTTGACCCGGAGCTTGGCGGAAATGGGCCGCTTTGCCAATATGATGGGTGCCAACCCTATGACTTTTCTGGGACTGGCCGGAGTCGGCGATTTGATTTTAACCTGTACCTCGGATTTGAGCCGCAATTACCGAGTCGGTTATGCGCTGGGCGAGGGCAAACCACTGGACGAGGTGGTGGAGGGGTTGGGCCAGGTAGCGGAAGGGGTCAATACCTTGCGCCAGGCCAAGCAGAAGGCGGATGAGATGGGCATCTACATGCCTTTGGTGTCCGGCTTGTACGAAGTGCTGTTCAAAGGTAAGGCAATTGCCGATGTGGCTCGCCAGTTAATGTTGGGTGAGCAGAACTACGACGTTGAATACATGGGAGCAAAGTAATGGATAGCGAAGAGCTGAAAGGTAATTTAACCTCGAGCAAACACTGGTTGCGTCTGCTGTTTATGATTATGTTCGCGGTAATACTCTATGTAGCGGCCATAGTCATGAGCTTTTTGGTGGTGCTGCAGTTTCTATTTTCTCTGATCACCGGCAGGGATAACAGAAATTTGCGCGAGCTTGGTCAGTCTTTGGCGGTGTATATTCATCAAACCCTGCGCTTTTTGACTTACAACAGCGAACAAAAGCCTTTTCCATTTGACGATTGGCCTTCCACCGAGGAGCCAGAGCCGAGCAAGCCTAGAGCTCGGACCTCTCGCGCCAAGCCTGCCAGTCAAAGCAAAAGCAAAGCGCGCGCTAAAACCGCTGCTAAGACGAGCGCCAAAAAAGTTGCGAGCAAATCCGCCGCTTCCGAGCCGAGTTCCGAGTCCTCTGAGAACAAGCCGGACTCTCAGCAGTGAACTTGCTCGCAGGTGAATGAATGAAGCTTTACATCCTGCGGCACGGCCAGGCTGAAACTTATGCCAGCTCTGATTTTGACCGCCGATTGACCGAGAAAGGGCGTGCGGACGTTGCCTCAATGGCGGCGCGTTTTAAGAGCGATCTGCAGACTTTGAACGAAATCTGGGTCAGTCCGCTGGTGCGGGCTCAGCAGACCGCCCAGGTGGCTCTGGCTGAGCTTTCACTGAAACCGGTAGACAGTCCGGCTTTTGTTACCACTGAGTCTTTGGTGCCAGAGGCCAACTTAGAGCGGCTCTATCGCCAACTCAACGACTCTCAGGCGAAAAGCCTGCTGCTGGTAAGCCACCAACCTTTGGTGGGAGATTTGGTCAATGATCTCTGCGGCACTGAAGCGGGCTATCACGCTCTTGGAACGGCTAGCATGGCCTGTATCGAAGCGGACCTTTTCGCGGCTTCATTGGGCGAGCTGTGCTGGCTGTACCATCCCTCGCATTAACTCAGATCTATCCCCACAATTGATCTACTTGGGCCAGAAGCTTGCTTGAATTGGGGCATAGGTTGATTTGCGCTCTAGCCCTACAGATTTATGGCGCACTAACAAGAGAGAGGCATCTGACAAAACTGCTACACTTTGAGCGATTGCACGACCCTGGATCCGCTGGTTGGAGAAGCAGTTATGCCTATAGAGCGCGGCTTTGATATTGACGGCTTGAATTTTGCCGCTCGGGAATGGGGCAAAAAAAGTGATCGCCCGGTACTCGCTTTACACGGCTGGCTGGACAATAGCGCTAGTTTTGACGCTCTCGCCGAGCGCCTGAAAGGCCTGAATATTTTGGCGCTGGATATGGCTGGCCATGGCAAAAGCGGCCACAGAGCCGGTACGGCGCCCTACAATATCTGGGAGGATGTGGCAGAAATTTTTGCACTCACAGATCAACTGGGGTGGGATAAGTTTACCCTGCTGGGCCACTCCCGTGGGGCGATAATCAGTGTGCTCGCCGCCGGTACTTTTCCTGAGCGGATAGATCGTTTGGTGCTAATAGAAGGTTTGTGGCCAGAGCCCCATTACTTGACCGATGCTCCCGCGCAATTGGCCCGTTCGATCGTCGAAGCGCGTGCGCTGGCGAACCGGCCTTTAACTATCTACCCAGATGTCGAGCGCGCAACTATGGCGCGCCAAAAAGGCATGTTTCCATTGAGCAGACAGGCCGCCCGGGTTTTAACCGAGCGCGGTCTAAAGCAGGTTGAAGGTGGCTATTGTTGGAGTACCGATCAAAGGCTTTTGGCCCCCTCGGCAGTAAAGTTGACACAAGAGCATATGCAAGCGTTTACCTCACGCATCAGCTCGCCCATCAAGCTGATTTTGGGGGAAGACGGCATTCCAAAGCTGTTTCCGCGGTACACCGAGGCCCTGCCAATGTTCCCCAACCTGGATCTGGACCTAATCCCCGGCGGGCACCATCTGCATATGGAGCGAGAGGTGGATTCAGTTGCCGACATTGTGCAGTCTTTCTTGACGGCGTCGAATGAGTAAACCAGATCAGTAGTTGTATGAGGAGAGAGTAAATTGATCAGAGGTTTGAGTCTTATTCTGCAGTGGTTAGTTGCGGTTTCAGTTTTGGCGCAGGCCGAGACCAGTGGCACTAACCCACTTGGCTTACAGGAGTTTCCTGGTGCCCGGGTGATGGTAGAAGAGCGCCAGGATAATGCCGATTACACTTTGGCCTTTGGCAAATACAAAAAAATTGATGGCAACTGGGTAGTGGATGAGCGGCAGCGATTGCAAGGTAAGCTGGTTCGCAAAACTCTGGAGTTGCCCTCCGACTATACCGCTCGAGAAGGATTTAATTTTTACCGCCAGCAATTACAAAAATTTCGAATGCGAGAACTGTTTAGCTGTAGTGGACGCGAGTGTGGTAGCAGTATTAACTGGGCGAACAATCATTTTGGGGTGATCCAGCTCTATGGTCTGGATCAATACCAGTATTACGGCGTCTACGAGGTCTTAACCGACGAACAAAACCCCTATTACGTCACTTTGTACTCGGTGCTCAGGGGTAACCGGCGGGTTTATCTTCAGCTCGATATACTTCAGGGCGTCGATCAAGCTAGCCACCAGATCGCAAGCACCCCTGAGACTTTAGCGCATTTGCTGGACAACCAAGGTTACTATGTTTTTCCCGGTTTTCAGCTCGCCGGAAGCGGGTCCGAGCTTGAGATTAGTCTGCAAGAAACACATGTTGAAATCCTGGTCAGCCTATTAAAACGTCAGCAGCGCTGGCGGCTGGCAGTGGTCGGTCACGATTATGCGGGCGACGATCTGGAATCGCAGCTCCAAACGTCTTTAATGTGGGCCGAGTATCTTAAAAGGGCTTTGATAGAAGCGGGTGTCGACGCTGGCCGGCTAGAGGCCCATGGCTTGGGAAGTCTGGCACCGGCTGGGAGGGGAGAGCGCAGTGCCAGAATCGAAGTGGTGTTACTGCCTTAACGAAATTATTAGCGCACCAGCGAAAGAAATTCAGTGCGCGTGGCCTGATTGCTGCGGAAACTGCCCAACATAGCTGAAGTCTTCATGAGCGAGTTTTGTTTTTCCACGCCGCGCATCATCATGCACATGTGTTTGGCTTCAATGATCACGCCCACGCCCGATGCCGCGGTAATACCGCGCACCGATTCGGCGATTTGCAAAGTCAGCTGTTCCTGAATTTGAAGACGCCGGGCGAACATATCGACAATGCGCGCGATTTTGGACAGGCCGAGCACATGGCCTGTGGGAATGTAGGCTACGTGGGCCTTGCCAATAAAAGGCAGCAAGTGATGTTCGCACATTGAGTAGAGTTCAATGTCTTTAACGATGATCATTTCGCTGGATTCGGACGGAAATAAAGCCCCGTTGACCACATCCTCTATGGTCTGATTGTAGCCTCGGGTTAGAAACTGAAAGGCTTTGGCAGCTCTTTCTGGGGTGTCGGCCAGCCCCGGTCGGTTCAGGTCTTCACCAATGCCTTCAATGATTTTGGCAAAATGTTCTTTCATTGCAGTGATCCTCAGCCCTGGGGCCAATGTTAGCCGACGGCTCAAAGTGCTTTTTTAAGGGCGCTTAGACTAAGCCAAAGCGCCGCATTGGTAAAGCAAGCAGGTTCCTCTTACGCCTTCTTCGATCAATTGGATCAACAAGGGCTCCCCGCCAGGGGCTGGACGCGAGGTCCCTAGCCAGACTTGCCCTGGGCCGCAGTGAAAACGCCGCAGGTTACCCAAAAGGCCGTTAAACAAGGTTACAATGGCGCCTTTTGGCGCTCTGAGACGTGCCATTAACCCATTGAGGCTAGTGTGAAACCATCACTGGAACAGGACATCTGCGCAGAATTGATCAGTGTGCGTGACTACATCCGCTGGGGTACCAGCCAATTCAATGCCGCCCGCCTGTTTTTCGGTCACGGCACCGACAATGCCTGGGATGAAGCCGCGCAATTGGTGCTGCATGCCCTGCATTTGCCGGTTCAGGAAAGCAACCCCCACTGGTTCGATGCCCGCCTGACCCTGGCCGAACGCAAGGCGGTGCTGGAACTGCTCGAGCGGCGCATTAGCGAGCGGGTGCCGGCCGCCTACCTTACCGGCGAGGCCTGGTTCGCCGGGCTCAGGTTTCATGTCGATGAACGAGTGCTGGTGCCGCGCTCGCCCATAGCGGAACTGATCGAGCAGGGATTTGAGCCCTGGTTACAGCAATTCCCGGCAAAAATTTTGGATCTGTGTACCGGCAGCGGTTGTATCGGTATTGCCTGTGCCTACGCCTTTCCCGAAGCGGAAGTGGATCTGAGTGATATCTCGCCGGACGCCCTGGCGGTGGCCGAACGCAATATCGCGGAACACCAGCTTCAGGATCGAGTCACGGCGGTGCAATCTGACTTGTTTGGCGGCTTGCAAGATCGGGTCTATGACTTAATTGTCAGCAACCCGCCCTATGTCGATCGCGACGATCTCGCCGCTATGCCCGCTGAATATCATGCTGAGCCCGCTCTGGGTCTTGCCTCGGGCAATGACGGTCTGGACTTTACCCGGCGGTTGTTGAGTGAGGCCCGGGGGCACCTGACGCCCGACGGTTTGCTGGTGGTGGAAGTGGGCAACTCCCAACCCGCCCTGGAGCAGGCTTTCCCCGAGCTGCCTTTTACCTGGCTGGAGTTTGCTCAGGGCGGGCAGGGGGTGTTTGTGCTCACGGCCGCCGAGCTTGAAGACTGGCAGTCGGCTAGTCGCGTATAATTCGGCGTTTTAAGCGCTCATTACGTTTTTTTATCTCTCCGTATACCTTGGAAGGTGCTATGTCCGGCAACAGTTTTGGCAAACTCTTTACCCTGACTTCTTTTGGCGAAAGCCATGGACCCGCTCTGGGCGCCATAGTGGACGGTTGTCCTCCTGGGTTGGTACTCTCGGAAGAAGATATTCAGGGCGATCTGGACCGGCGCAAACCCGGGCAGTCACGCTATACCACTCAGCGGCGAGAGGCGGATCAGGTACGGATTCTGTCCGGCGTTTTTGAGGGTAAAACCACTGGAACCCCTATTGGCCTGGTGATTGAAAACACCGATCAGCGCTCCAAAGACTATTCCAATATCAAAGATCAGTTTCGCCCCGCCCACGCCGACTACACTTATATGCACAAGTACGGTGTGCGCGATTACCGGGGCGGGGGCCGCTCTTCGGCGCGCGAAACCGCCATGCGCGTCGCCGCTGGTGCTATTGCGAAAAAATATCTGCGCGAGTTTTTCGGTATTGAGGTGCGGGGCTATTTGTCCCAGCTGGGTCCGATCGAGATAGAACAGGTGGACTGGAGCCAGATCGATCAGAACCCCTTTTTCTGCCCCGATGCCAGCAAAGTCCCGGCCATGGAAACCTACATGAAGGATCTGGTGAAGGAGGGCAACTCGGTAGGCGCCAAGATCACCGTGGTGGCTACCGGTGTGGCGCCGGGATTGGGAGAGCCTATATTTGACCGCCTGGATGCGGACATCGCCCACGGTTTGATGAGCATCAACGCCGTGAAGGGTGTTGAAATTGGTGCCGGGTTTGCCTCTGTGGCGCAAAAAGGTACCGAGCATCGAGACGAAATTACCCCTGAGGGTTTTCTTTCAAATAATGCCGGCGGCATTTTGGGCGGAATTTCCTCGGGCCAGGATATTATTGCCCATTTGGCCCTCAAGCCGACTTCGAGCCTCAGAGTACCGGGACGCAGCGTCGACATTCACGGCATGCCGGTTGAGGTTGTTACCACCGGCAGGCACGACCCCTGTGTCGGGATTCGCGCTACCCCCATCGCCGAAGCCATGCTGGCCCTGGTATTGATGGACCATTGTCTGCGTCAGAGAGCCCAGAACGGTGGCGTGCAGCACCAGGTTCCGGTCATTCCGGCCAGTCCAGACTAAGGTAAGTTTATTCACTGCCAAAAGACGAGCCAGCGACAAGCCTATGCAGAATCTTGAACTCGCGCTGATTCAAACCAAGATAGTTCCCGAAGACCCGGAAGCCAATCTCGCCGCTTACGAGCCTTTTTTGGAGCAGGCCCGAGGCAGTGATCTGGTATTGCTGCCAGAGGTTTTCACTACCGGCTTTAGTGCCCGGGCGCGCCACTATGCTGAGCAGGTCGACGCTCGGGCCTACCGTTGGATGGCCGACTGGGCCCGCAAGCTGGATGCGGTGATTACCGGAAGCCTGGTCGTGGAAGAGGGTGGAAGTTTCGTCAATCGCTTGGTCTGGATGCGTCCGGACGGCAGTTACGCACAATATGACAAGCGCCATTTGTTTCGCATGGCGGGCGAGCATAAGCGCTATGCCATGGGCAAAGAGCGGCTGTTGGTGGAGCTCAAAGGCTGGCGAATACTGCCGATGGTGTGCTACGACCTGCGCTTTCCGGTTTGGAGTCGCAACCGCAATGACTATGATCTGGCGCTATATGTGGCCAACTGGCCGGCTGCCCGGGCTTTGCATTGGCAGCGCTTGCTGCAAGCGCGCGCCATTGAAAATTTGAGCTACGTTGCGGGCTTAAATCGCATTGGTAGAGATGAAAAAGACCAGGCTTATAGTGGCGATAGCGCGATTTACGGGCCCGCAGGCGAGGTGTGTATCGAGGCGGATGATGAGGAGGGATGCTTCAGAACTGAGCTAAGTGCCAAGCGGCTGGCCGACTACCGGGAGGCATTTCCTGCGCACCTAGATGCCGATCGCTTTGAGTTGATCAAAGATTGAGCCGGCCAGTCCCTGGCCGGCACTGCAATTCTTAGAAGTGAAACACCACCGCGGCGTAGGGGCCTTTCAGTTCCACGTCGGCGGTCACGTCCTCGTTTAATTCCAGATTCATCTGGCGGTAACCCAGTTCCAGACCAAGATCGACGACCGATTCGAACATGTAGCTGACTTTGGCGCTCAGATCGGTCAGGGTGTTGTCGTCGTAACTAATGCCACTGCCTTCAACGCCGACTGCCCAGCCGGTCAGGGGCAAGTCAAACTGCACTTTGCCGTACAGCATGGGGATGGCTTCGTCGATAGTCACGCTCTGGCTGCGATTCTCGCTCTCGGCGGTAACATAGCCGTCGAATTTGCGTACATTCAGACCCAGATCCAAGGTTACCCAGTTGTCGAGGAATTCGTAGTAAAGCACGAAATCGGTATGCGTCAGGTCCAAATCGGAATCGACTTGCTCTGAGGCCGTGAAGGTTTCGCCATCGAGCGTGAAATCGCGGCTGATGGTGCCGCTCTGCTGGCTGCTCAGGTCCATATGTTGAATGCGAGCGTTGGGCAATAGTGGAACCGGGTGCTCCAGTGCCACGTAAAAGAAGTTGTTGTCCGAGTCGGTAAAGCCCAGCTCATCCAGGGTGACATTGTTGCCGCCTTCGCCAATGTCGCCACTGTAATCGGACTGCCACTGGCCGGCGCCAGCGTAAATTCCCAGAAGAGTATCGGCGGAGGCCATAGGGGCCATAGCGCAAATGCTGGCAGCCAAGATCAATTTTTTCATAGTTCAATTACTGTAGTCTTAGAAAGAGCGTTTGCGGCGATGGTCTTTTTGTAGGGCCGTTAAT
>CAZKCY010000068.1:0-9076 GCA_964551155.1 uncultured Marinimicrobium sp.
CTCTTCGTTGACACCGGTGTTGCCGATGTGGGGATAGGTCAGGGTAACGATCTGACCGGCGTAGGAGGGGTCGGTGAGAATTTCCTGGTAGCCGGTCATGGAGGTATTAAAAACGACCTCCCCCACCGACAGACCCAGAGCACCAATGCCGGTGCCACGAAAAATACTGCCGTCTTCCAGTACAAGTATTGCGGGTGTGGGGGCCCCAGTAGTCAAAACAACCTCCTCAAATATGCTGGCAGCGGTAACGACCTGGCGGGTTTTCACAGGCTCAGCGCGGCAGTCGCACAATCCGTGGTGCGAAAAGCGGCGATAAATCAGCGGACTGCGCGAATGAAAAGCCCGGTCGCGAGCTGCAAAAAAGCGAGATGAAACGGTAGCCTCATCTCGCTTTCATAGATTCTTGCTGACCGGCGGTTTGGCCAAGTGTAATTTCGCTCGGAATTTTACGCGAGCCGACCTTCGGTGTCCAATGGAAATATCCTCTCAACGCAAACCTCAAGGCTTCCAAGCCGTTCGCTATAAATTGTATGACTTTTTATAGCAAATAAATCTGTTCGCAGTCGAATCTTCCTGGTAACGGACATTTTATAAGCCATTGATTTTTTTAAGATTTAAAAAATAACGCTGATTTATGGCGCATATTTCAGCGTTTATTTGATCGTAATATAGTAATACTATTAACAAGTTGCTTGGAGGGCGTCGCTCCAAATCAACAAAACTAAATAATAGAAATTGAGGTAAATAAATCATGCTTACCAAGGACTTGTTTCGCCTGTCTTGGACCGCGGTGCTGCTATGCTGCGCCAGTATTCCTATTACCCATGCCACCCCGGTGCCCGACAATCAGTGGCAAGCGCCTGAGTTCGCCGAAGCCACCGTGCACGACCCTTCAGTTATCAAGGTAAACGACACCTACTACGTGTTCGGCTCCCACTTGGCCGCCGCCAAATCCGACGACCTTATGCAGTGGCACCAGGTCGCCGAAGGCGCCACCCCGGCCAACCCCTTGTTCGAAAATGTCCAGACCGAACTGAAAGAGACTTTCGAATGGGCGCAAACCGATACTTTGTGGGCCGCTGATGTCATTCAGTTAGCCGATGGCCGTTTCTATATGTACTACAACGCCAGCCGAGGCGACTCGCCCCGTTCCGCCATGGGCCTCGCCGTTGCCGATGATATCGAAGGTCCCTACCAAAACGAGGGTATATTTTTGCGCTCCGGCATGTGGGGCCAGCCCAGTGAAGACGGCACCATCTACGATGCGCGCGTACACCCCAACGTTGTCGACCCGGACGCTTTCTACGACGCCGAAGGCAAATTGTGGATGATTTACGGTTCCTATTCCGGGGGTATTTTCATCCTGGAGATGAACCCGGAAACCGGCTTCCCTCTCCCAGACCAGGGCTATGGCAAGCATTTAATGGGCGGCAATCACAGCCGCATTGAAGCGCCCTACGTTCTCTATAGTCCCGAGACCGGCTATTACTACTTGTTTACCTCCTTCGGGGGCTTGGCAGCCGATGGCGGCTACAACGTGCGTATCGCCCGCTCTTTGCAGCCCGATGGCCCCTATTTTGATGCCGAGGGCAACAATATGGCGCAGGTGAAGTCGGACCCTTCCCTGCCGCTGTTCGACGATGCCAGCATCCAACCTTTTGGGGTAAAAATTCTGGGCAACCACCTGTTTACCCGCGACTTGGGTGAAACGGGTGAAGGCGTCGGTACTGGCTATGTTTCCCCCGGTCACAACTCAGCCCACTACGACGCCGAAACCGGAGAGTACTTTCTGATCTTTCACAGCCGCTTCCCTTTTACGGGTGAACGTCACAATATCCGGGTTCACCAAATGCTACTGAACGATGACGACTGGTTGGTGGCCGCGCCCTATCGTTATGCCGCCAAAATTCCTCTTCAAGACAGGCAGCTGCGCCCGGGCAATGATGTTCTGCGCCCCAACGTGGTCGGCGACTACAAGCTGATCCACATGGACAAGACCATCACCGCTGAAATTGAAATGTCACAATTTGTGGAACTGACCAACAACGGGCGTATTCGCGGCGACCTGCAGGGACGCTGGTGGTTTGAAGGCAACGGTGGCTTGTCGATTGCTCTGGAAGGGGGCGACGACTATCAAGGGATGCTGTCCTACGAATGGAATGAAACCGCCGAGCGTTTCGACCTGACCTTCAGCGCGCTTTCAGACGCAGGCCTTGCGCTCTGGGGCAGTCGCCTGCCGGATCGGGCGACCAGTGAAATATTGGTTGCGATTCTCGACGACATCCATTTCGGCGAAGCGCCGGTGCAGGACGATATACTGCTGCCGACAACGGCCACTCGCAACGCCACCATCGAATGGGCTTCTTCCGCCCCTCAGTGGCTTGGCGCTGACGGAAGTATCACCCGTCCGGAGCACGGCCAGGGCAATCAAACCGTTACTCTGACCGCAACCGTGCACTATGAAGGCGAGCAACAAAGCCGGAACTACGAAGTCATTGTGCGAGAGCAAGCGCCAGACGGCCTGTTGGCCTATTACCCTTTCAATGGCAATCTGAGCGATTCCACCGGCCAACGAGCCGCGGGTCAAGTCAGCGGAGCGCGCATCGACTGGGCCGGAGGACAAATCGACTTTGTCTCTGGCATAGACAGCACTGCGGCCTATTTCGATGGCCAATCGGGTATTCGTCTACCCAATGGTTTGATCTCCAGCAATAGCTATTCAGTCAGCTTCTGGCTCAACCCCAGCGCTTTGACCGCCTTTACCACCACCTTCTTCGGCGCCCGGGATCCGAATAACTGGATCAGCTTCCTGCCCATGGGCCACGGCTTCGTCAACGGCGAAACCATGCTCTGGTCGGGAACGGCTTGGTACGACGCCGGTACCGGTATGAATATTCCGGTAGATGCCTGGAGCCACATTGCTTTCGTCGTCAATGAGGGCGCGGTTTCGATTTACATCGACGGCGTGGAGCGCTTCTCGGGTATCAACTTCCCCGACATTTTCACGGATAGTTCCGGGGTATTCAGCTTGGGAGTGAACTGGTGGGATCTGCCCTATCAAGGCGCTATGGATGAACTGCGCGTCTACGACAAGCCGCTCTCGGCGGCTGAAATCACGGCATTGCAGCAAACTCCTTGATAAGTCGGTGCTCAACCAACCGCTCGGTTCGCATGAAGTGAGCCGAGCGGTTCCAAATCCCTATCGGATCTCGCCTCGCACCCATTGTGCACTAAGCTACTCGGGAGGCCGGTCCAGCTTCTCCACGGTCACTTGCATCCTACTGGGGTACAGCGCCGGCCCGAACTGATTGAATACCGCCACATCGGCGGCGTCGCGCCCGTAAGCCACGGCCACGCGTCCGCCCCGAGGCTCTTTCTGGGTGGCGTCAAAGGTGTACCACTGGTTGCCCACGTACGCCTCGAACCAGGCGTGAAAATCCATCGGCTCCAGACCCTCCAGATAACCCACAACCATACGCGCTGGTATACACAGGCCCCGACACAAAGCTATACCCATGTGGGAAAAGTCCCGGCACACGCCTTGGTCGCGCTGGTTAAACTCGGCCGCCGATTGCTGGAAATGGGGCGAACCCAAATTGTAGGTGAAGCGGTTTCGAATCCAGGCTTCGATTCGAGCCACCTGATCGTAGCCCGGGATGGCGTCACCGACGATTTCCTGACCCATAGTGAGGAATTTGTCCGACTCACAGTAACGGCTGGGCAGCAGGTAAGTGAGCACTTCCTGCGGGAGGTTCTGCACCTCGACAAAGGGCGCGCCGGGAGCCACAGCTATATGGTCCTCGGTCATCACATCGGCGGAGGTGCGGATCAGAAATTCGCCCGGCGGCGAAATAAGTCTCTGGCACAGATTGCCGTAGGTGTCGGTAAACTCCACCACCGGAACACTCGGTTTGAGAGTGTAGGACTCGCGCGCCACCCATTGCTGCACACCACTGCGAGGCCGCAACATCAAAATAAAAGGCGCGGGCTCGCTCTCTTTAAACAGAATTTCACAGCCGGCTCTGAGCCACATGGTGAGGTTTCCCTGTATGGGTGGGTGTATTGCTAAAATTCGATTTCCGCTAGCAGCGGCTTATGATCCGACAAATGCGACCAAGGCTTATTGGGCAGCACCACCGGCATATGCGATTCGGCCGAACGCACATAGATTCGATCCAGCGGCAACACCGGAAAGATTGCCGGGAAGGAGCGCGGGGGTCGGCCGTAGACCTGGGTAAAGACTTCCTGCAGACCGGTTCTGCGGCGCAGCAGCGTCTGGGCCTTGCCGCGCCAGTCGTTGAAATCGCCCGCCACCACCACCGGCTCATGCTTCGGAATGCCGTTCACCAATTCGCACAGCATCGACAGCTGACGCTGGCGGTCGCGTTCGCGCAGATTCAAATGCACACATATGGCGTGCAGCGGCACATCCCCCGACATCATGTCCAACTTACAGTGTAGCAAGCCGCGCTTCTCAAAGCGGTTGACCGAGATATCGTGATTGTCCCAGGAAATGATCGGGAATTTGCTCATCAAGGCATTGCCATGATGCCCTTCGGGGTAGATGGCGTTGCGGCCATAGGCAAACTCGGGCCAAATGCTGTCGGCCATAAATTCGTAGTGCGGCTCCACCGGCCAGAGCTGCCAGTGCTTGCGCGAGCGACGCTGGTGCTCGCCTTGCACCTCCTGCAGAAAGACCACATCGGCTGCCAGCGCCCGCACCGCTTCGCGCAACTCATGCAAAATGAAGCGGCGGTTAAAGACCGTGAAGCCTTTATGGGTGTTGACGGTCAGAATCTTTACGCTGCAGCTCAAGCGGAACTCCTTAGCGGGCGATGGGATTCTTTAGACAAAGCCTAATCCGGAAAGTTATCAGTGTAACTCCAACACGTCCTGCATATCGTACAGGCCCGGCTTTTGCTCGGCCAGCCATAGGGCCGCGCGCACCGCACCGCGGGCAAAGGAGTGGCGGCTGGATGCCTTGTGGGTGATTTCCACCCGCTCGCCTTCGGCCAGAAACATGACCGTGTGATCGCCCACTACGTCGCCGCCGCGCACTGTCGCGAAGCCGATTTTGTCTCGCTCCCGGGCGCCGGTTTGGCCTTCGCGGCCGTAGATGGCGCTGGCGCTCAGATCCCGTCCCAGCGCTTGCGCCACCACCTCTCCCATGCGCAAAGCGGTGCCCGAAGGGGCGTCGACTTTGTGGCGATGGTGGGCTTCGTAGATTTCGATATCGGCGTCATCGCCCAGTACCCGGGCGGCGGTATCCAGCAGCTTCAGGCACAGATTGACACCGGTGCTGTAGTTGGCCGCAATGCACAGGGGTATGTGCTGGCCCTGGCGCTCCAGATCGAGTTTTTCGGCGGCGCTAAAGCCGGTGGTCCCGACAACCAACGCCTTGCCCTTTTCGGCGCAGAGCACGGCGTGGCGCAGCGTAGGCTCGGGCGCACTGAAGTCGATCAGCACATCGAAGTCCTCGATCACCTGAGCCAGATCGGCCACCAGTTTCACCCCCAGTTTGCCGACCCCGGCCAGCTCGCCGGCATCAACGCCCAAGAGGCTGCTGCCGGGGCGCGCTATGGCGGCGCTCAGGCTGGTTCCGGGGTTGGCGGCAAGGGTTTCGATCAGAGCCTTGCCCATGCGGCCGGAAACGCCGCTGATTGCGATCTTAGTGGTCATTGAATTAATCCTTTGCGAACTTGTTGTAACGGTTGAGCTGAGCCACTCGAGCGGCTAGTTGTCGGAGTCGAGCTCGTTGTGCTCGGCGAACAGATGGCCGAGCTTACCCCGTTTGGTTTCCAGATAGTCGGCGTTGTGGGGGTTGCGCCCGGTCTGGTGCGAGATGCGCTCGGCGACCACTACGCCCATATCTTCCAAAGCTTTGACTTTGCGCGGGTTGTTGGTCATCAGCTTCAGCGAAGTGATCTTTAAATGCTCGAGCATCGGCTGCAGTATGCTGTAGTCGCGCATGTCGGCGCCAAAGCCCAGGCGCTCGTTGGCCTCTACGGTATCGGCCCCGCAGTCTTGCAGATGATAGGCGCGGATTTTGTTCAGCAGCCCTATACCCCGGCCTTCCTGGCGCAGATAGAAAATCGCCCCGCGCCCGGCCAGAGCAATCTTGTGCATGGCCGCCTGCAGCTGGGGGCCGCAGTCGCAGCGCAGGCTGAATAGCGCATCGCCGGTCAGGCATTCGGAATGCACCCGTGCCAACAGCGGTTCGTCGCCACTGATATCGCCCATGGTCAAAACCAAGTGCTCTTTGTCAGCGCCGTCGTCGGCAAAACCGTGCATCTTGAACATGCCCCAGGGAGTGGGCAATTTAGAAGATTCAACAAAACGAATGGTCACACATTAACCTCAAATTTAGGCGCCAACGGCCACTGAGCTCCACTCAGTGAAAACATCTCAGCCATACAACCAATAAGCCAGAAGCTGAAGCGGAATCAGGGCGTAAACAGCCGCCAGGACATCGTCGACCATAATGCCCAAACCACCGCCGACACGCCGATCGAGCCAACCGATAGGCCAGGGTTTTATGATGTCGAAAATCCGAAACAGCACAAAACCCAACAATATCCAGAGCCAGCCGGCGGGCGCCATAAACATGGTGAGCCAGTAGCCGATCATTTCATCCCAGACTATGCCGCCGTGATCGTGCACGCCCAAAGCCTTGGAGCTGCGATCGCACCAGTAGACCCCCAGCGCAAAGCCAACCACCAACCAAAGCATATACAGCCAAGGCGACAGATCCTGAATCAGCCAATAGATCGGAATCGCCGCCAAGGTGCCGAAAGTGCCCGGCGCCCAGGGCGCCAAGCCGCTGCCAAAACCAAATGCAAACAGGTGGTTGGGGTTGGTTAGCAACTCTTTAACGCTGGGATTGTTCATTGGAAGTGAGTGTAACCCCTTTGTTGAAGCTCGAAGGGTTCGCCTTCGAGCACACATTGGACGCCGCTACCGGGCATCAATTGACCCACTACAGTGGCCTGCAAGTCGCCACTGGCGATCAGCATGCCCAGCTCCGGCATCTTGCTTTCCGGCACCGTAAAGCATAGCTCGTAGTCGTCACCGCCGCCGAGCGCCCAGCGTCTGGCCTGGTCGAGATCGTCCATCGCCAGTAAGGCCGGCGATAGCGGCAAGTCTTCTACGTCTATCTGGGCCGCCAGATCACTGGCGGCACAGATGTGCCCCAGATCGGCGACCAGGCCGTCGGAGATATCCAGCGCGGCGCTGGCCAGGCCGCGCAACAGCGCCGCCTCTTTGAAACGGGGTGTCGGCCGGTGATAGCGCTGACGCAAATAATCCTCGTGCGCCTCCTCAAGGCTCAACCGGTCTTCGAGCACCGCCAGGCCTGCGGCGCCATCGCCCAGGCAATGGGTGACCAGAACGTAGTCGCCGGCACTGGCGCCGTCGCGTCGCAAAGCCTGACCCGGAGTAACCCCGCCCATAGCCTGAATACAAATGGTCAGCGGCCCGGCGGTGGTGTCGCCACCAACCAGAGCGCAGCCATATTCGTTGGCGACCTGAAACAGGCCGCGACTAAAATCCCGCAGCCAATCTTCCCTGAGCTCTTCCTCTGCAGCGGTAATTTTAGGCAGCGTCAGCGCCAGGGTAAACCAGAGCGGCTCGGCGCCCATGGCGGCCAGATCGCTCAAGTTGACTCGCAGGGCGCGCTCGGCAATATCTTCGGCATTGGCATCGGCGGGAAAGTGCACGCCGCTGACCAGGGTATCGGTGGTCACCGCCAACTGAGTGTTCGCCGGCAGCTGCAATAGGGCAGCGTCGTCGCCGATGCCGAGCACTACGCCCTGGGGCGGGCTCTCGGCCTCTTCGCGCCGGAAAAAACGCCGGATGAGTTCGAATTCATTCATATGGGACCGGAGAATGGTTGACGGGAAACGGGGAACGCCGAGCGGTTTCTACCAAGCGTTCCCCGTTCTCCGTTCCTCGTTTACGCCTCCTAGCGCGCCTGCTTTTCGACTTGGCGGATATCGGCGGCGACTTTATCGAGCACGCCGTTGACGAATTTGTGGCTTTCGGTGGCGCCGAATTTTTTCGCCAGCGCCACGGCTTCGTTAATCACCACTTTGTAAGGTACGTCAATGCGGTATTTGAGCTCGTAGGTGCCCAGGCGCAACAGGGCCTGAGTCACCGGGTCCAGCTCGTGCAGGCCGCGGTCGGTCAAATAGGGGCTAAACGCCTCTTCCACTTCGTGCAGGTACTGGGGCACGCCGTGCAGCACCTCGTGGAAGTAATCGACATCCACCTTGCTCATGTCGTTGTCGGTGCGGAACTCGGCTTCAATGGCATTGAGGTTGGCGCCCGCCATCTGCCATTGATAGAGACCCTGCATGGCATAGTGCCGGGCCTTGCGGCGCGCCGCCGGAGAAAGACTGCTCGGTGCTTCAGACATTAAACTTTACCCAATAGAGAGACCATTTCCAGCGCCGTGCTGGCGGCTTCGACGCCTTTGTTGCCGGCCTTGGTGCCGGAGCGCTCTATGGCCTGCTCGATGCTGTCGACGGTCAGAACCCCGAAACTGATCGGCACACCGCTGTCCAGAGAGACCTGGGCCAGACCCTTGGTGCACTCGCCGGCCACATACTCAAAATGTGGCGTGCCGCCGCGAATCACCGCTCCCAGAGCGATAATGGCGTCGAACTCGCCTTTAGCCGCTACGCGTTTGGCCAAAACCGGCATTTCAAACGCACCGGGGGCGTAGTAAATGGTGATTTGATCCTCGGCTATGCCGTGGCGGCGCAGGGTATCCAGAGCACCGTCTTTCAGGCTCTCCACCACAAAGCTGTTCCAGCGGCTAACCAGCAGCGCGTAGCGCCCTTTTGAGGCGGAAAAATCGCCTTCGATTACCTTGATTTGGCTCATAGCAGTTTCTCTTAGTCGCTATTTTGGTTGTTTTGAAATTGAGCGCCTAAACACTCGTAACTCTTGCCTACTCGGATTGCCTACTCGGATGTTATTCACGCTCCGGTACCAGATGCTCGACGATTTCCAGATCGAAGCCCGACAGAGCGGTAAAGCGCATGGGCGCCGACATCAGGCGCATTTTGCGCACGCC
>CAZKCY010000069.1:0-4047 GCA_964551155.1 uncultured Marinimicrobium sp.
ACCCACAGTGGAGCGCTGGGCCCAGCTGAGCGAATCCCGGGAGCTGAGCGAGCGCGTGAAGGACCACCGCGAACTCATGGGCTGGATGCGGGGCCGGGATTTACTGGATTTGATGCAGGACTATCCGGTCGCAGGACTGGACGCCCAAACTCTGGTCAGCCAAGTGCGCAAGCTGCCGCCCCGGCTCTATTCCATCGCCTCCAGTCAGGCGGCGGTGGAGGATGAAGTGCATCTGACCGTGGCCGCAGTTCGCTATCAGGCCCAGGGCCGCGACCGGGAAGGTGTGGCCTCCACCTGGCTGGCGGACCGTTTAGCCGAAGACGCCAGAGCCCCGGTGTTTATCGACACCAACAAAAACTTCAAGCTGCCGGAAAATTCGGACGCGCCCATCATTATGGTGGGGCCGGGAACCGGCATAGCGCCGTTTCGCGCCTTTATGCAGGAGCGCGAAGTGCAGGGCCACAAAGGCAAGAACTGGCTATTTTTCGGCGACCGGAATTTTCACACCGACTTTCTGTACCAGAGCGAGTGGCTCCAGTGGCGCAAGCGGGGCCTGTTGAACCGCATCGATGTGGCCTTCTCCCGGGACACCGAACGCAAGGTTTACGTTCAGCAGCGAATACGCGAAGCGGCGAAAGAACTTTGGGCTTGGCTTGAGGACGGCGCTTACTTTTATGTTTGCGGCGACGCCACCGCCATGGCGCCGGATGTTAACGAAGCGCTACTGGATGTGATCATGCAGCAGGGCGAGCTGACCCGCGAGCGGGCCGAGGAATATCTGCGCGATCTGACCAAGAGCAAACGCTACCAACGGGATGTGTACTGATGAGCAACAATCGCGAAACTTCGATGCCCGAAGCGGAACGCATCAAACTTGAGAGTCGCTTTCTCAGAGGCACTCTGACCGAATCACTGGCCGATCCGGTGACCGGCGCGCTGCGGGATGAAGATACCCACCTGAGTAAATTTCACGGCCTGTATCAGCAGGACAATCGGGATCTGCGCGAGGAGCGCCGACACCAAAAACTGGAGCCGCGCTATCAGTTTATGCTGCGCCTGCGATTGCCGGGCGGCGTACTGACTCCGCAGCAGTGGTTGGGGCTGGATGAGGCCTGCGAACAATTCGCCGATGGCAGTTTGCGCCTGACCACCCGCCAGACGTTTCAGTTTCACGAAATTTTCAAGCATCAGCTGCGCCCCTTCATCCAACACCTGGATCAATTGGGTCTGGACAGCCGGGGCGCCTGCGGCGACGTCAACCGCAATGTGGTCACCAATATCAATCCTCATTTATCAGCGGCCCATGGCCAACTGCATCAATGGGCGGTGCAGATCAGCGAACGGCTCAACTGGCGTTCTAGCGCCTATGAAGAAACCTGGCTGGAGCAAGCCTCCGAGGAGAAAGCCGCCGATAGCGAAGTGGAACCTTTCTATAGCCACCGCTATCTGCCGCGCAAGTTCAAGATCGCCTTGGCGTTGCCGCCGCGCAACGACTGCGACGTACTGGTCAACGATATAGGTTTGATTGCCATTGAAGAAGCGGGCGAGATTGTCGGCTTCAATATTGCCGTGGGCGGCGGCCTGGGCATGAGTTACGGCAATACCGGCACCTATCCCCGGTTGGCCAGCCCGGTGGGTTTTGTTCCCGCCGAAGCTGTTGTCGATGCCTGCGAAGCCATTGTCGCCATTCAGCGGGATTTTGGCGATCGCACCGACCGGGCCCACGCCCGCTTCAAATACACCCTGGGCGATCACGGCCTGGACTGGTTCAAGGAGCGCTTTCGCGAATACCACGGCAAAGCTCTGGAGCCTTTGCGCGACTATCGCCTGGAAGACAGCGGCGATCAATTCGGCTGGGTGGAGGATGAAGACGGCGGTCATCATCTAACGCTATTCGTTCCCAGCGGACGGGTGATCGATCGGGAAGATTTAAAACTGCGCACCGCCCTTCGGGAAATTGCCAAACAACACCAAGGCGAATTTCGTATTACCTGCAACCAGAATTTGGTAATCGCCAATGTCTCAGGCGCCGAGCGCAAAACCATTGAGCGGCTGGTGGAAGAATACCAACTGGACGATGGCAGTCGCAGCTCCCCTCTGTATCGCAACGCCATTTCCTGCGTTTCCTTCCCCACTTGTGGTTTGGCCATGGCGGAGGCTGAACGTTATCTGCCGGAATTGGCGGAAAAAATCGAAGCGCTGATGACCGAAGCGGGAATCGGAAGGGAAATCATCCAGTTGCGAGTCTCGGGTTGTCCCAATGGCTGCGCCCGGCCTTATCTGGGCGAGATCGCCCTGACCGGTAAAGCGTTGGGAAAATATAATTTGTTTCTGGGCGCCGATACCAGTGGCCAGCGCTTGAATCGTCTGTACAAGGAAAATATTGGCGAAGCCGAAATTCTGGGCAGCCTGCGGCCGCTGTTTGAGCGCTTCGCCCGCGAGCGGGACCCGGGCGAAGGTTTCGGTTCTTTTCTTTACCGCGCCGGCCTGCTGGACGCGCCCGGCGGACCGGAAAACTTTCACCAGGCATTGATCGCCAAAAGCTGAGCCGACCAGCATCGGTTAAAGCAATTGCCGAATCGCCTCAACCGCTCTCTCGGGCTCTTGATTCAAACCCTCCTGCCGATGAATCACTTCGCCTTGGCGATTCAAAACCGCCACGACATTGCTGTGGTCATAGCCGCCCTCGGGATTCTTGCGGTAGCGAACCCCCAACAGGCTCGCCAGAGTTCGCACATCGGTTTCGTCTCCAGTGGCGAAGTGCCAGTTTTCTTGGTGCAACCCCCGCGCTTCGGCATAGGCCTTTAGGTTTTCGGGGGTATCGTTCAGAGTGTCGAAAGTTACCAACACCATGGAAGTATTTGCCTGTTCCTCCGCACCCAAAGCTGAATAGATTCGTTTTACATCTTCCACCAGCATCGGGCAGGCGGTAGTGCAGCCTGCGTAAATCATAGTGACAATCAGATTCCGACCGGAGAATTCCGACAGCGACCAGCTGCGGTTGTGTTGATCGCGCCACACAGAATCCAACTGATAAAGCGAGGTTTCGGAAACCGACTCCGCCATAGCCAAAGGCGTGTGGTGATGTTCATGATTGCCCTGATGGTGCTGATGGTCTTTTTGATGCTCCTCACAGGCCTGGGCCCAGGGAGTCAATAGAGCACAACTCAGGAAGGCTATTGTGGCCAAAGATGTTTTCATGCGGTTGTCACTCCAAGTCGTAGGCGCAACGGAAGCCCAAGTTGCTGGTGGTGGTTCCGGGCGAGTAATTGCTGCGCGACTGATAACGCAGAAAGGTTGCGTAGTGGGCCGAATCGTACTTGGCCATCAAGCGACCGGTATCGCCACAGGAGCCGCCGCCAAAGTCGATTTTCTCGCCATTACTCAACAATAACTGATAGTCCTCGACCCACTCGTTCACCAACCCAATCATACCGGTGATAAAAAAGTGAGCGTCTTCAAAATCGGGCGCGCGTTGCTCGCCGTACCAGCCGAACACTGCCTTTGAGTACTCATCATCCTCTATTTGGTTGGCGGATCTGATCAGCGATACCAGATACTCCCACTGAACCAGACTGGGCAGGTAGCCACCCTGTTGTTCGCAGTAGGCGCGGGCGGCGTACCAGGAAACATGAGTGACCGGTTCTTCGAGCTTGCTGCCGGGATCGAAGTCCGACTCCCAGCTTTTTAGATAACCTCCGTCGTGAAATAGGGCGGGAATTTTTGATTTGCTCCAATTGGGGTTCTCGACCAGGAACTCGACAAAACGCTCCTTGCTTACGGGTCTACGATCAATTGCGAATGCCGGTACCTTCTCAACACGCAAATCTCGATCGAGCAGCACCGGATGTTCAAAGTCGCCTGCCGGAATCGAGACCCGATCGTCGGACCAGGCGGAACTGCTCGATAGCAGAAGCGCTGCGAATAACATCCGGTGCCTATTCATACCTATATCTCCAATCAGTATTTCGAGCCTGAACTCAGTTTCTTGGCCCTGCGATCAGTGCCCCGGCCGCGCCGCGTTCAGCGTCATGGAACTCATGATCC
>CAZKCY010000069.1:4057-9018 GCA_964551155.1 uncultured Marinimicrobium sp.
ATCCACCAGTTTGTAGACACCTTCTTCGGGCACGATAAACTCCATCACTGCACTGTTGCTTGCGCCCATGAGCACTGTCTGCATTCCGCGCCATTCGTTCTCGACGTTACCCTCGTACCAAACTCGGTCGAAGATTGCGCCTATGACGTGAAAGCTGGAGGTGCCGTTGGGGCCGGCATTTAGAACATGGAGACGCACACGGTCACCTTCTTTAGCTCTCAAGGGTGCATCACTCAATGCAGAAACATGGCCGTTGAAAGTTACCTGACTGGGGCTGTTCGCCATAGCCGCTTCATGATCGTAAATGTAGGAACCGCCGGCTTCCTGCAGATAAAACTCCGACTGCACTATTACATACTCGTGATCGACGTCTTTGTCTGTGGGAAAGCCGCCTTTGGGTTCCACGACTACCGCGCCGTACTGGCCCATTGCGGTGTGCATTAACACACTGGGAGTGCCGCAGTGGTACATGTAAACACCGGGATAATTAGCCACCCACTCAAACTCAATGGTCTCACCGGGAGAGATGGTGCGCCACTTATCATCGGCCGCGACTGTACCGCTGTGAAAATCCATGGAGTGAGGCATGGGGGAAATTGCCGCCTCATTTTTCTGATAGGGATTCGCAGCCAGTTGCTTGTAAAAGGGAGCTGTGGTTCTACCGGGCGCTGTGACCAGCACCGATTCGTCCGAACGATTCTTCATGGTAAAGACCACTCGGTCGCCTTCGCGCACATGTAAGGTTGGCCCTGGTACGCTGCCGCCGAAAGTCCAGGCGGTGTAGCTAACGCCGGGAGCCACTTCAACTTTTTGAGCGAAGGTATCGATTCTTACCTGGTGAGTTTTATTGCCGGTATAGTTCAGTGGTGCCAGATGAGGCAGGGCACTTAAGGTTTCACCGACCACTGGGTCGCCTTGGTAATCGTCCCGGGATACCATTGCCTCGGGAAGACCAAACACCATACCATCCTGAACGAACTCGCCGCTGTTACTGGCTTCGGCCGACTGCCATGAGCCAGCAAGAGCCAGAGAGCAAACCAGACCCATTGAAACAGTAAGATTTCTGACTAGAAAATTTTTGGAAATAGTTAACATCATTAGACCCTCTTTTTTGGAAAATCAGCGCATCGCTTCGACATCAGTCTCGGAAATCGAGGCCTCGCCATTGTTTAAATCTGACATTATGTAACCCACGACCTTCACGACCTCTCCGTTGCTCAAGTGTTTGAGCGCCGGCATGTAGCCGTTGTATTTTTTACCCTGCACCTCAATCGGTCCGGTAACGCCCTTGACGATTGCCTGAGCCAGGTAGCTGGAATTGTTTGCGATATTTTCATTGTCGGCCAATGGCGGGAAGGCTCCCGTAACTCCCGCTCCATTGGCCTGGTGGCAAGCTTGGCAATGTTTTTGATAGGCCGCTTTGCCTTCGGCATTACCGGCCAGAGCTGGCACAGAATGCATGACAAAGATCGCAGCGAGTAGTCCGCTAAACAGCGAGTTCTTGGAATATCGGGGTGGGAAATTCACGGTGTACCTCCAAACAGCATAGAATCATTCATTGACTGACCAGAGGTTTGTAAGCCTTCTTTGCAAGAGTTACCACATCGGCTTCTGCTGTTGATCAGGTCAATGTTTTTTGACAACTCCATATAATCACAGCAGCGCAAGTTATTGATATTCCTCCTTGGGTATACCCACTAAGGGTAAGCTTTTGGAAGCTGGAGAGCGAAAGGCGAACGGGGAACGGGGAACGGAGAACGGAGAACGGGACAAAAGGGCACGACTGCATGGACGCAGGAGGTAGAGCAACGCAGGAGCAGTTGCCGAGGAAAGCCGTTTGCATGGTCGCCATCCCTGGCTCCCACCTTCGGCAGCTGCGCTGTGCCAATTTGTTCCAGACAAATTGGTGCACAGCCGAAAGGCTGCCCGAAGGGCGAGGGCCAGGGAGGGCCCCGAGTGAAACGGGGAACGGAAATTTTACGGATAGCAGGGGTTTGCACAATAGAAGGCTGATATAAATCTAAGGACTTAGACGGCTCAAAACATCAAAACCAGAGTAGCGATTAAGCGGTCGCCTCAATAATCCGGGGGTGCTTTCTGGTCACATTTTTTGCAGTTGAGAATATGACCGAGCATGGCCGCCCGGCCCATTTCGGTTATCACCCAGGGGCGCTCGACCCAAGGCGGATCATGGCGCACATGCTGACAATGCCGACAGGCCAAGCGAGCCACCCAGTGATTTTCTTCATCCTTGTGGTAGTCGACGATCGGTTGTTGCATCGAAAAAGGACTTTAGTTGACCGGCCGTCCGAGTTGTTTAAGAGCGGTTAAGCGCGCCACATAGCCGATTTTTATAATCGCCGGCAATACCACCAGTGACATATGCGCACCTATTTGAGTGCCCAGACTTAGGTTGGCCTCGAATACGTAAGCCAATGCAACCGCGCCCAGCGACAAAACCAAGCTGACAATCATAGCGCCGTGGGCCAGATACAGAAGTTTGAGCGGTGTCATAAACAGTCTCCTCTCAGCGTTTCTTTAAGATACATAATAAATGCATCTTTATAGATATGCAAGGAGCCTTCAAAGACTTTCTACCCGCACCCAATGTCCGTCAGAGGGCATCACTTCAAAGCTGGCCCAAAGCCGGAACTCCTCGGTGGTACACAAACCGGTGGCGTAGGCATCGTCCCCCGCCAGGGTTTTATAGATCACTTGGCCCGAGGTCGCTCCCTGCTTTTCCGCCGCGTCGATGACTTGGCGAATACTCCAACGGCGTCCCAGTTGGCCATTGCTGTAATAGCGTCCCGCTAGTATTTTTGCCGGGTGCGAAGCGTTGCGCTCCGCGTGAGTGGCGGCTAGTTCGAACAACTGGGCCAGATCCTCCGGGGTAACGTCGATCAGCGAATTGAGCTGCTGCATGGCCGCGGCAAAATCCTCTTGGGTCAGCGGAACAGCATAAGATTCCCGATGCGGGACAGGAGCAGCACGAGCAGCGAAATAGCTCGGATAACGACGCCATTTGAAAGGGCTGTTGAACACAATAGCCACCAGCAAAATGGCACCGACATTGATGGCTACCGGAAAGACCATCAAGTCAAAGCCCAGCGAGTGGACTGCCTCGCCACCAATCACAGCGGTCAATGCGGTAGCCCCGCCGGGAGGATGGATGCAACGCAAATAGTGCATGGCGCCCACCGCCAGGCCCACGGCCAGAGCTGGCGCCACCAAGGAGTCGCCCAGCAGTTGGTAGCAGCCAATGCCGATAAAGGCGCTGATCAAATGACCGCCGACCAAGGGCCAAGGCTGGGAAAGTGCGCCATGAGGAACGGCGAACAGTAACACTGCCGAAGCACCCATTGAGGCCACCATCAGCAGAGCGCCCTGCCCCGACAGATACCAGTGAGAAATCCAGGAGACAGCGGCTATACCCAGAAAGGCACCGACCGCCGAAAGCCACTTTTCCAGGTGACTGGTGGAGTTGGGCTCTATGCCGATCAACGCCAGGCTTTTGCGCAGCCAGCTCCCGAGCAGAGAAATAGGGGTAGTCATCAAGGTCATTCCGGATATGCACCAAAATGCAGCATGCTATTGAGTCAAACGACAATTGGCAACTGCCTGAATCGCGACTCAAAGCCTTCGACGAGCTTTTTTTACCCCCTAAAAGAACATTCCCGTCTCAAGTTGTGCCTCTTCGCTCATCATGGTTTGGTTCCAGGGCGGATCAAACACCAGATTAACGCGACTGGACTTTACGAAGGGAACTTCTTCAAGACGATGTTTTACATCGTCGATCAAGACATCACCCATGCCGCAACCGGGCGCGGTCAAAGTCATATCGACATCGACACGGCCTTCTTCCTGATCGATCTCCATCCGATAGACCAAACCCAGGCTAACGATATTCACCGGGATTTCCGGATCGTAAACCATGGACAGTGCCTTCCAGATCTGCTCCTCACTGATTCGCCCGTCCGCGGGCGGCTCGTATTGCAAAGCGTTAGAGGTCAGGCCTATGGCGTCGGCGTCTTTGCCGTCGATGCGGATCAGATTACCGTGATACAGGAGGGTAAAGCTGGCTCCCATGGCCTGGGTAACCCGCGCTTCGGCGCCTTTGGGAATCAACAGGTCATCGCCCGAGGGCACCAGCTTGGAAGGGCACTCCCGCTCGAAGGTCACTTCCCGCCCTTGCACGCTCTGAGGGGCCTTGGCGTTGGGCGCGCGAATGGTTATCTGTTGCTGGGCATCAGATTCCTGTAGACCGATCTTGAGGTTTTTCAAATAGGGCAGACTGCGCTTGTCGAGATAGAGTTTGAGCCCTTCTTGTTCCAGCTCCAGATCAGTATCCTGCTCTTCGCCGGCGCGGCAAAAAGCCAGGCAGGTCTCCGCCTCTGGAGTGCCGGCATCGACGACAAAAACCCGTGCGGCTTCGACGCCCTGATCGGCCAGAAGGCCTTTGAGGTGCGCGAGCGCAGGCTTAGAAATCTGAATGCTGGACTGCATAAATACTCTCTGAGTAGGCGTTTACGACAGCTCCATCTTATCATTCCCGGCCACCGCGGAAAATACCTGAGTAAAACACTCAACTAATATAAGAACCTGCTTCCTAAAAAAAGCGGGCCGAAGCCCGCTTAAAGTGCGCGCTGTTAGGCTTGACCTCCACATTGGCCGCAGCATGAAGTTTCACCTCTGTGAGCTTCGGCCAAAGCCGCATCGGAAGCCCCGACAGCGGGCGCGAATTGCTCGACAATCTTGCCGGGGCTGAGGTGCTCCTCGGCATCCGGGAAAAACACGCCTTTGACCACCTGCCAGGCTACCGCCAGCGCGCCAACGATAAACACCACGTCGCCAAAGGTGCGTATCCAGCGCAGAGTTTCAAGCAGCGGCTGCTGCAGGAATTCTTCACTGCGCGCGTACCAGAGCCCTTCGGAGGCGCTGGCGGCGAACTGGATGATACCCAC
>CAZKCY010000070.1:0-8931 GCA_964551155.1 uncultured Marinimicrobium sp.
CACGACATGCACCTTGAGTTTCGTTACCGGCGTCGAATCCAAATCGCCCCCGAAAACTGGGGGAATCTGTATTTACCGGGCCCGGCAATCGCTACCGGACACTTGATAAGACCCCGGTTTTGGCACCGAGTTCCTTATATACATCAAGTTTTTCACCAAGTGGGGCCATTGTAGGTGGCTGGCCAATGTGTGACAACACCTTTGAGGGGATTGGGTGGGGAAAGTTCCGGACACCGATTGCGAAAAGCGCGCGCAGGGCCTGCTCCAATAGCGAGTATTTGATTGGCGGACGCAACTAATTACGAGAGCATCTTGAGTGTAATCTAAATGATAACTATAATCACTACGGTTTTTGGTATGGCGGCCGTTCATAAACGACTCTAGGGCGGAACGGTGGACGCTGTCGGTAATTTTCCCATGCAATAGGTGCGCTTTATGGATCGGCGAGCAGTCTCATCTTTCACTTTTAGACCTTTTTCCCGTCTCGGCTTCAAGTTTTCCGGATTTTGCAGCGTCCTGGCTTTGGGTGCCGCCAGTTGCGCTCACGCCGCCGAGCCCAAGATCGAAGAGGTGCAGGTTCTGGGCGAGGCGTCTAAAACCGAAACGCCTTTGAGTGAAGTGCCCCGCGCGATTTCGATCATAGATGCCGGTCAAATGGAGCGGCAGAATGTTGCCAATTTAGGGGAAGCCCTGCGTTACACGCCGGGTGTCATCAGCGAGCCCTTCGGCTTTGAGCCCCGGCTCACCTTTTTGCGCTTGCGCGGCTTCGATGCCTCCCAGGACGGCCTCTATCGAGACGGCGTAAAGCTCAGCAACCCGGGCTTTGTGGTTAGCTACAGCCTGGAGCCCTACGGCGCCGAACAGCTCCAGGTTCGCCGCGGGCCAGAGGCGGTTCTCTATGGCCAGACCAGCCCCGGCGGGGTGATCGACTATATCTCCAAGCGGCCTCAGTCCCAGGCCCAAGGGGAAGTCGCCATTGAGTTGGGCAGCCACGATCGCAAGCAGGCCCAAGTGGATGTGACCGGCGCGATAGACGGGGACGGAGAGTTTTTATACCGGCTCACGGCGCTCACGCGCGAGAGCGACACCCAGGTCGATTTTATTAATGACGACCGGGATTTTGTTGCCCCCGCTTTGACTTGGAACATCAGTGACGCAACCAATATTACTTTCCAGGCCCATTGGCAGAGCGATAACACCCGTTCCTCCCAGGCTCTGCCGGTAGAGGGTACGCTTTTCGCCAACCCCAATGGCGAGATTCCCTTGGACAGGTTTACCGGCGAGCCCGGTGTTGACCGTTACCAGCGGGATGAGTATTCCGCCGGCTACCTGCTTGAACACGAATTCAATGAAGGCCTGCGCTTTCGCCAGAACCTGCGCTATTACGAAATCGAGCTGGAAGACGTGTCGGTGTACAGTGCCTCGGTGATCGACTCTCGCACCATTGGCCGGTCATTGTTCGAAAACTTCGGTGACTTGGAAGGCTTTGCTCTGGATAACCGCTTGTTGATCGACATAGGTCAGCATGACTTGTTTGTCGGGCTGGACTATCGGCATTTCGACTCCACCTCACTGCAGTTTTTTGGCGGCGCTCCGTCGCTGGATATCTTCGACCCGGTATACGGCGCCGAAATTCCGGACCCCGGCGCCGCGTTTAAAAACGAGGACGCTACTCAGGAGCAGTACGGCATTTACGCTCAAGGTCAGATTCATGTGACCGATCGCTGGCTGCTGTCGCTGGGAGGGCGCTTCGACGCTACCGATAACGAGAGCGAGAATGCCGCCACAGGTGCCAGCAACAGTCAGACCGACGAAGAGTTCGTGACCAACGCTGGCTTGATGTACCAGGCCGATAATGGTTTGACGCCCTACGTCAGTTACGCGGAATCTTTCCTGTCAGTGCTGGGCACCAATCCGGAGGGCGAAAGCTTTGATCCGGAATTGGGTGAGCAGGTGGAAGTGGGGCTTAAATACGAACCCAGCGCCAGTACTTTGATGAGTGTGGCCTGGTTTGACCTTACCCGTGAGAACTTTACCCAGTTTGACCCCGAGACCTTCCTGCAGGTACAAACCGGCGAAGTAAACTCTCAGGGCTACGAACTAGAGGCCGCCCATCGCCTGTCAATGGGGCTTGAGTTATCAGTCAGCTATACCGATCTGGACGTTGAAGTTGTCGAGAGTATTGTTGCGGAAGAGATTGGCGAAGAGCTGACCCAGGTACCCGATCGCATGGCCTCGGTGTGGGCTTCCTATGCCTTCGAGCGCGGAGCCTTGGAAGGTTTGGGTCTCGGCCTGGGGGTGCGTCATGTGAGCTCTAGCTACGGCAATATTCCCAATACTTTGGAGTCACCCGACGTAACTCTGGTAGACCTCGAGCTGCACTATGACTGGGACGACCTGCGCTTCCAGCTCAACGCCCACAATCTGTTGGATGAGGAATACATTTCTTCGACCTTCGTGCGCGGCACCAGCGAGTTTGCGACCTTCGGCCCGACCCAGCGAATTACCGCGAGCCTTCAGTACCGTTGGTAGAAGCTTGTAGGCGACAAGCCGATTGGTGAATACGCCTTTGAGGGATTGGGGGTAAGGTTCACACTTGGTGAGTATATTTCGGCATTTTTCGGTGGGCGGTGCCCACCCTACATGCGAAGTAGGGTGGGCACCGCCCACCGCAATCCTCGGAGTGCGACCCACCGCCAATCGGTGGGCTCTGCCCAGCTAAGCTTTGTAGGGTGGGCACGGCCCACCATTGAGAACCCATGGCCGGCATCAAACGCTCAAATATTTCCGCACCAGCTCGTCATTCAGTTCGGCTATGGCCCCCGTGGCCTGAACACTGCCTTTTTCCATAATAAAAAAATCGTCTGCCACCCGGCGGGCGAAGGGCAGTTTTTGCTCTACCAGCAATACGGTTATGCCCATTTCCCGATTGAGTTTGCGGATCACGTCGCCGATGTCGCGCACTATATTGGGTTGAATGCCTTCGGTGGGTTCGTCCAGAATCAGCAGCTTCGGGTCCAGGCCCAGAGCTCTGCCAATAGCTAACTGCTGTTGCTGGCCACCAGACAGGTCGCCGCCGCGTCGGTGACGCATCTCGAGCAAAACCGGGAAGAGTTCATAGATGTGGTCGGGCACCTGGTTGATGCGATCTTTGCGCGCCCCCAGGGAGATTTTTAAGTTCTCTTCGACGGTGAGCTGGGGGAAGATTTCCCGGCCCTGGGGCACATAGCCGATGCCAGATCGAGCGCGCGCCTCGGGGGATAGTTTGCTGATGTCTTTGCCATCGAAAATGATCTGGCCGTCGGTAATTGGTAGCAGGCCGGTAATGCATTTGAGCAGCGTGGTTTTGCCCACACCGTTGCGGCCGATCAGGCAGCCGCAGGTGCCTTCGCGAACTTCCATGGTCAAGTCCCACAGAATATGGCTTTGGCCGTAGTGTTGGTTGACGTTGTCGATCTTGAGCACAGGTGTCTCCTGGATTTTTTCGGTGGGCCTTGCTGGCCCTACTCGGTGGGCAGTGCCCACCCTACGGGGGTTCGGATTATTCGCCGAGGTATACCTCGATGACTTTGGGGTTGTTCTGAACCTGGTCCATAGTGCCCTCGGCAAGCACCGACCCCTGGTGCAGCACCGTGACCTGACGGGCGATGGAGCGCACGAAAGCCATGTCGTGTTCCACTACGATTACCGAGTGCTTGCCGGCCAGCGAGGTGAGTAGCTCGGCGGTGCGTTCGGTTTCTTCGCCGGTCATGCCGGCGACCGGTTCGTCCACCAGCAGCACGCGCGGGCTTTGCATTAGCAGCATGCCGATTTCCAGCCACTGTTTTTGCCCGTGCGAGAGCGCACCGGCCGGGTGGTGGCAGTGTTCGGTTAAGCCGATCTGGCTCATGACCTCGCCGATGCGGTCGCGCTGTTCGCCGCTCAAGGATTGGGTCAGTGTGAACCAGACTTTCTTGTTGGCCCCGGTGGCCAGCTCCAGGTTTTCGTACACACTCAGGGCTTCAAAAATCGTCGGTTTTTGAAACTTTCGGCCAATGCCGCCCCGGGCGATCTGATGTTCGTCCAGCTCCAGCAAGTCGATCTGCTGGCCGAAGAACACACTGCCCGCATCGGGCCGGGTTTTGCCGGTGATCACATCCATCATGGTGGTCTTGCCCGCGCCGTTGGGGCCTATGATGCAGCGCAACTCGCCGTCGTCCACATAGAGGTTGAGGTTGTTCAACGCCTTGAAGCCATCGAAGCTAACGGTCACTCCCTCCACGTATAAAATCGGGCCGTGACTGGTATCCAGCGGCCTGCGAAAATTGGGGTCGCGCTTGGGAAGCGCGGCTCGGCCGTACTGGCGAGCGTGTTTTACTAAGTTGTTCATACGGCCTCCCCGGGTTTAGCGGTCGTTATCGATTCGGGTTTGTTGCCGTCGCCGTCATCGTCCGACTTATGCTTGTTTTTGAAGCGGGCGAACAGGCCCACCAGGCCTTTAGGCAATACCAAAGTCACGATCACAAACAGTGAGCCTAAAACAAACAGCCAGGCTTCCGGCGACCAAGTGGTGAAAATGGTTTTGGCGTAGTTGACTGAAAAGGCCCCGACGATTGCGCCGAACAAAGTGCCGCGCCCGCCGGTGGCCACCCAGACTACAAGTTCGATGGAGTTCAGCGGTGAGAACTCGCCCGGATTGATAATGCCCACCTGCGGCACATACAAAGCACCGGCAATGCCCGCCAGCATGGACGAAAACACGAACAGCCAGAGCTTGTAGGATTCCACTTTGTAGCCGCAAAAGCGGGTGCGGTTTTCGGCATCGCGAATCGATACGATCACTCGGCCCATGCGCGAGGTAACTATGTAGCGGCAGGCAAGATAGGCCAGGATCAGCATAAAGGCTGAGGTCAAGAACAGAGCCACGCGAGTAGTTTTGGCAGTGATGTCGAAGCCGACAATTTCTTTAAAGTCGGTCAGGCCGTTGTTGCCGCCAAAACCCATTTCATTGCGGAAGAAAGCCAGCATCAGCGCGTAAGTGAGTGCTTGAGTGATGATCGCAAAATAGACTCCGGTTACTCGCGAGCGAAACGCCAGCCAGCCGAACACCAGCGCCAGCAAGCCCGGCACCAACAGCACCATCAGCATCGCGAACCAGAACATATCGAAGCCCTGCCAGTACCAGGGCAGGCTGTCCCAATTCAAAAATACCATAAAGTCGGGCAGAATCGGATCGCCGTAGGCGCCTCTATCGCCGATCTGGCGCATCAGGTACATGCCCATGGCATAGCCACCGAGCGCAAAAAAAGCGCCGTGACCGAGCGATAAAATTCCGGCATAGCCCCAGATCAAATCCACCGCCAGGGCGAGCAGCGCGTAGCAGAGGAATTTGCCCAGCAGGGTTACCATATAGGTGGATACGTGCAGCGGAGAGTCCACCGGCAGCGCCAGGTTGCAAATCGAAACTACCAGGGCCATCAACACGATTAGCCCGAGCACGATCATGCCGCCGCGGTCACTGAGTAATAAACGTTGGGTTAGCATAGTTGTCTCTCAAAACCTTCGGTCGGGCGCGACTTATTCCGCAGCCCGACCTTTTTGTGGAAAGAGCCCGCGCGGGCGCTTTTGGATAAACAGAATCAGCATTACCAGCACCAGGACTTTGGCCAGTACCGCGCCGGCCCAGGGTTCGAGAAACTTGTTGATCACCCCAAGGCCCATGGCGCCCACCAGCGTGCCCCATAAATTGCCCACGCCACCGAACACCACCACCATGAACGAGTCGATGATATAGGCCTGGCCTAGATAGGGGCCGACGTTGGTCAACTGGGAAAGCGCCACACCGGCGATACCGGCAATACCCGAGCCTAAACCGAAGGTCATGGCATCGACCCAGTTGGCGCGCACGCCTACGGCTCTGGCCATAGACCGGTTCTGGGATACGGCGCGCACCTTCAAGCCCAGCGAGGTACGCTTGAGGATGATCATCAGCACCACAAACACCGCCAGACCGAACAGCAATATGTAGAGCCGGTTGGAGGTGACCGACAGTACCGGATTGATCACCATGGAGCCGCTCATCCAGTCGGGCAGTTCCACACTGCGGTTAAGCGGTGAGAAAATCGTGCGTGCGGCCTGTTGTAGAATCAGGCTGATACCGAAGGTTGCCAGCAGAGTTTCCAATGGCCGGCCGTAAAGAAAGCGGATGACGCCTCGCTCTATGGCTATGCCCACCAGACCCGAGACCACAAACGCGGCCGGTACCGCCATGGCGAGGCTCCAGGCAATTTGATCGGGAAAAATCTGTTGAATCACCCAGGTGGTATAGGCGCCGATCATCATCAGCTCGCCGTGGGCCATGTTGATCACGCCCATAACCCCAAAGGTAATCGCCAGGCCAATGGCGGCCAGCAACAGCACCGAGCCGAGGCTCAGGCCAAAAAAAACATTCTCCACCAGTTTGTAAAAACTTATGCGCGTGCTGATGGATTCCAAAGCGCTGGCGGCTGCCGCGCGCACTTCTTGGCTCTCGTCGTTGTCGCTCAGCCGACGCAGTTCATTGCGGGTTTTTTGCTCCAGGGAGCCACGTAGTTGGGCGATGGCATCCAAGCGTTCGTGGGCCTGGTCGCTTTGCAGTTGATGGAGCGACAGAGCGGTTTGAATGGCGCCGTTTACTAAAGGGCTGTCCTCTTTAATTCGACGGTCGCGCAGCAGTTCAATCGAGGCATCATTAATGCCTTCGTCGATCAAGCGCTGAACCGCTAGGTAACGTGTTTGGGTATCGGGGTCGCTCAAGTTAAGGCGTGCAAGTATGTCGCGCAGCTGACTGCGCATCTTGTTGGTGACCGAAATGCGTTCGGTTTCCAGCGCTTGGTTCTCAACGGCTTCGCCGGAAAACGCGTCCAGCAGAATGTCATCATCCCGCTTAATCAGAATTTGGGGTACTTCGCTGTCCGCTTCCGTTTCGGTCAGGTAAAGCTTGCCTTCGAGCAAGGCTTTTAGAATGTCGTCGTTGCGGGGATGGCTAAAACCCGTCAATTTTTCGATCTCATCCGAGCGCTTCCACAGGCTGCTTTGTGCCATGGCGTGAACCGCCTGTTGGAATTCGGTATCAGTGGCTTCATCGGCGTGCGCTTGCATCGGCGGTAGTGCAGCCATAAGTAACAGCGCTAGAGATGCAAGGTAATGGCTGAGCGATCTTACGAAGGGAGCCTGTTGTCGGCTTGTTGTGATCATAAGGGCAAACTCTTTGGTTCGACAATCAACCGGCTTGTCTCGCCCGCAGGCGAGACAAGCGGTTAGGCTAGGTTACTCAGCAGCGCTGGCACCCAGGCATTTTTTGGTTTCGGTGTTGTAGTTGCCGCAATTGATCGGGTCGGTCCAGTCGGCAATCAGGTCCTTGCTGCCTTCCAGGTAATCCGACCAGGCGTCGCCCGGTACCGGCTCTTCAGTGCGCCACACGGTCAGGAACTGGCCGTTGTCCTGAATTTCACCAATCAATACCGGCTTGGTGATGTGGTGGTTGGGCAGCATTTCAGCGGTACCTCCGGTCAGGTTGGGAACCTTGACGCCGATGACGGCATCGATGACTTTATCGGTGTCGGTGCTGCCGGCCTTCTGGACCGCTTCAACCCACATATTGAAACCGATGTAGTGGGCTTCCATGGGATCGTTGGCCACCCGTTTTTCGTTGCCGATGAAGTCGTGCCATTTTTCAATGAAGGCTTCGTTCTGGGGAGTATCGACGCTCATGAAGTAGTTCCAGGCGGCCAAGTGGCCCACCAGAGGCTTGGTGTCAATGCCGGAGAGTTCCTCTTCACCCACGGAGAAGGCCACCACCGGAATGTCCTCGGCCGAGACACCCTGGTTACCCAGTTCGCGGTAGAAGGGCACGTTGGCATCACCGTTGATGGTGGAGACGACGGCGGTGGGTTTGCCCTGGCTGCCGAAGCGTTTGATGTCAGACACAATGTTCTGCCAGTCGGAATGGCCGAAGGGTGTGTAGTTGATCATGATGTCTTCGTCGGCCACGCCGTTGGCCTTCAGGTACGCTTCCAGAATTTTATTGGTGGTGCGGGGGTAAACGTAGTCGGTACCGGCCAGAACCCAGCGCTTGATGCCGACGTCGTTCATCAGGTAGTTCACCGCCGGAATCGCCTGCTGGTTTGGCGCCGCACCGGTATAGAACACATTGCGAGAGGACTCTTCGCCCTCGTACTGCACCGGGTAGAACAGAATCCCGTTCAGCTCCTCGATAACCGGCAGCACGGATTTACGGGAGACTGACGTCCAGCAGCCGAAGATGGCATCGACATTTTCCTGTTCGATCAACTCGCGGGTTTTCTCGGCAAACAACGGCCAGTCGGAAGCCGGGTCAACCACGACGGGCTCTAGCTTCTTGCCCAGCAAGCCGCCTTTTTTGTTTTGCTCTTCGATGAGCATCAACATGGTGTCTTTCAGGGTGGTTTCCGAAATGGCCATTGTCCCGGACAGGGAGTGCAACACACCGACTTTGATGGTGTCTTCCTCCTGGGCCTGGGCGGTCATACCGGCGAGCGCCAGACTACAGGCGGCCCCGAATGTCCCGATCTTCTTCATTAAGTGGGTTAGCTTCATGGGTCAATCTCCGTTGAGATGGTCTTTAGTCTGGGTACCGTGGGTTAACGCTCATCGTTCTTCATTAACCACCTGTCGGCTGATTACTTCTTCCTGAAATCGGTGGCGCCGAAAAGCATTGAACTGCAGGAGATATTCGCCGCGGTCCTTCCCTTCATCGCGCTGCAGGCGGTAGGCCTTTTCCTGGTCCTGTTCTTCCCGGACTTGGCGCTCTGTTCCGAGATCGGGGGCGAGGTCGCCCTCTACGACCTGGATTACGAGGCCGCCGAGCGGAACGCCCGTTTCGGAAACTGGGTGCAGGAGAAGGACAGCGCCGTCGGAGACTGGACCTACACC
>CAZKCY010000071.1:0-8836 GCA_964551155.1 uncultured Marinimicrobium sp.
CAGCAGCACGCCGGACAAGGGCACGCCGTTTAAGGCCGCCATGCAACTGGCCAGCAGTATGTCTTCCCGGTCTCCGGGGGTAACAATCAGGGTGCCCGCTTTTAGAGTCTGCAGCATGTTCTTCATGGTGCGCGCGCAGACGGTGATGTTGTGTACCCGTCGCTCGGTTATCTGACCTTCGTTAAGCAGTCTCGCCTTTAGATACTGGCTGACATCGGAGGTGCGCGGCGCTACCAGTTGGGGGTGCCAGCGAATGGCGCCCAGACAGCGGAAGCGGGTCTGGGAAAATACCGGCAAGGATTCTATGATTCGCTCCAGGCTGATCTCGCTGGGCTCCTCGTGATTGGGATCTTCGCCCGCCAAGACTTGCTGGTTCTCCAGATCCGGCGCGCCTATCTTGTTCAATATACAACCCAGCAGGCGGCTGTTGTTGAAGCCTCCAAACTGACTCGCGGTCATCTTTATGCGCTCGTTCAGCTGAGCGGTGCTGTCGGCGTTTTTGGCCGCTACCAGAATGATATCGGCGTCTAGAGCCTTAGCCATATTCACATTGAGCCGGTCGATGTAGCTATTATCTGCCAGCGGCACCAAGCCCTCGACTATGACCACCTCCGCATCATCGGCGGACTGTTGAAATACCTGAATCACTTCTTCCATGAAGTCGTCGGTCTTGCCGAGCGAAATCTTCTCTTGGGCGTAGGGCAATGCCAATGGCTCGGCGGGTTTTAGTCCCAGAGTGGTTTGGGCCATGTGCGTAGAGCGTTCGGGGCCCCGGTCGTAACTGCCACGCTGGGCAATCGGTTTGCAGAATGCGACTTTTACCCCCAGCTGCTCAAGGGCTCTGACCAGGCCCAGGCAAACCGAGGTTAGGCCGGTGCCAGCTCCGGTAGCGGTAATAAAAAACGTGTGTTGCACTTCAGTACCCTGTTGTTGATCGAGGCTTGTTTAAGCGCTCAAGAATGCGTCAGTCGATAAGCGTCGGCGGCAATCATCCACTCCTCGCGAGTGGGAATGACCAGCGCCGGCGTGGATTTGTCGGTGGTAATCCGGCCTGTTTGGTCTCCGTGGTCGCGGTTGAGTTCAGGCTCGCACTCAAAACCGAACAAGGGTAGCAGCGCTAGCACCTGGGCCCGTATAGAGGCTGAGTTCTCGCCGATTCCGCCGGTGAATACCAGAGCGTCTAATCGCTCCAGGCTGGCGGCTAGGGCGCCTATCTGGCGTGCCAGGCGAAAGCAGAACACATCTATGGCCCGCTGTGCATTGGCATTGCCGCCGCTGGCAGCTTCGGTCAACTCGCGCATGTCGTTGGACAAATCCGACAAGCCTAGCAGGCCACTCTCCCGATTGAGCATAGTAGTGATATCTTTGAGTGTCATGTCCAGGCGCTCGGCCAGATATTCGTGTAAACCGGGGTCCACATCGCCGCTGCGGGTGCCCATTACCAAGCCTTCCAGCGGCGTCATGCCCATAGTGGTATCCACCGAGCGGCCGTCGCGCACCGCCGTGGCGCTGCAACCGTTACCCAAATGAGCGGTAATCAGGCCGTGCTTTTCGGGGTCCAGGTCCAGCCGCTTAACCGCTTGGCCCGCCACATATTTATGGCTGGTGCCGTGAAAACCGTAGCGGCGTACCCCCTGTTCCCGGTAGAGCTTGATTGGCACCGGGTATAAATAGGCTTCGGGGGCCAGGGTTTGATGGAAGGCGGTGTCAAACACCGCCACTTGTGACACCTTGGGGTAAAGCGCCTGCATGGCTCGAATACCCAATAAGTTGGGCGGGTTGTGCAAGGGCGCCAGGCTGGCGCACTGCTCGATACCCTCAATCACCTTGTCATCGATGATCACCGAATCCGAGAAAGCTTCGCCGCCGTGTACCACTCGGTGGCCAATGGCGGCGGGCTGGCCGATTTCCTCCAGGAGTTTGTGTACTTCTTCGAGGGCGCCCTCGTGATTCTGATCGGGAATTTCGCGCTTTTGCTTCTCACCCTCGCTGCGCCAGCTGAGGAGCGCCTCGGGGCTGCCCAACCGCTCGGCTATGCCGGCGATAACTTCCCGGCCCAAGTGCATATCGAACACCGAAAACTTAAGCGACGAGCTACCGGAATTGATGACCACTACTGGGGATTCGATCATGAGAACAACGTACCTCTGGTAAAAAGCCTTGGAGTAAAAAGCCTTGGTAACCTGAGTGTAGCGCGCGCCAAGGCATAGGTGAAGGGCGGAACAAAGCCTATGGTTGCGCCAGATTCGGCCGCAAACCTTTATAAAGTAGCGGCGGTCTGGGCGAGAATTCGTGCTGGGTTTCTGAGCTGTTATGGCTCATTGGGGCGCGCTTGACAGCGCTACTCCAGAGGTCTAGCTTAATTGCTTCGGCTAACTACATCGCTCGCTAAAACCTGAGCAACCCAGCTGGCAGGATAGGCTATGAAGAACCAGTGGATGGACTTTTGAAATTTAATACGCAACTGCCTTTTACGTTCGGGCCACCAGTTTCGACATGAATCAGCTACCCGACACCGCGTTATTGCTTGTGAACCCCAAAAGTCGTCAGGGCAACGGCGCTGATTTGCAAGACGGTATTGATTTGCTTGAAAAGGCCGGAATTCATGTCATTCAGCGCGTGTCTGAGAGCGTGGAACAGGCGAAACAGCTGATTGACGAATACCGGCAGGAAGTTCAGTTGGTGATTGTCGCCGGGGGCGATGGGACCATTAGCCGATTGATCGATCAAATTTATCAACAGCAAGTGCTTTTGGCGGTGCTGCCGTTGGGAACGGCCAACGATTTTGCCCGCTCGCTCAACATACCGCCCGAGCTGCCGGCGGCCTTCGAGGCTATAGTGGCGTGCCACAGGGCTTACATCAACCTAGGCAAAGCCAACGGTGAGCATTTTCTCAATGTGGCTCATGCGGGCTTAGGCGTGAAAGTCACTCGTTCACTGACAGCGGAGGTAAAGAAACGTTGGGGGGTGTTGAGTTACTTAAAAGCCCTGATACAGGCTTTCAACAGGCATCCTAGTTTTCGCGCCCGAATTTGGGTGGATGGACAGCTCTACAAGGTGCGTACTATTCAGCTCGCCGTGGGTAACGGCAGGTTCTACGGTGGAGGTAATATTATCGACGATCAGGCGTCGCTGTTCGACGGTAAGCTGAGCCTTTATGCTGTAAAACCGCAAAGATTGTGGGAGCTGCTTTTACTATTGCCTTTTCTGCGCAGCGGTAAACGCCAGCGCAACTCTCAGGTTTTCGCCTGCCGCGGTGAAAAAATTCGTATAGAAACCGAAAAAACTCTCGAAATACAGGCCGATGGCGAACCCTTGACGAAAACGCCGGTCGACTTTGAGGTCATCCCCCGGGCACTGGAAGTTATTACCGGAGAGCTGGACGCCAATTCCGACCCCGGCGCGCCAGCGGGTTCTTAAGAAGCAATGGACAATACTCATGAACATGATCAGAACTGAAAAACAGACCGCACTACAGGATCTTTTGGTTGCCTTGCAGGAAACCGCGGATATGTTTCGCGATACTGCCGACTATGTGGATGAGCAGTCACTCAGTAAGGAGCTGGAGAGCATTGCCGAGGAGCGCGAGGGGTTTTTACCCGCGCTGCGAAAACTCTTGCGAAAAAACCATGACCTGCCCTCGGAGCCGGACAGAGAGCGGGAAACCGCCAAAAAATTACTCTCCCGACTGTTTGCCGCAGTGGACTCCAACTCCGCTGGTGAAGTCCTTCTCGAACGAGAAAAGGAAGAGAGCCATGTCAAAGACGCGCTCGGGCAATGCCGCAAAATTGGGTTGGAAGAAGAGTGTGGGGATTTGCTCCAAGATCTCGATAAGCACATCATTCGCACCCACGAGAAGCTCCAGAAACTGATCACCCAGCACCATGACTGACGCTTTTACCAAGGGCTCTTCCCAAAGGCCCTTGATGTCGCGATTTTTCTGCGATGCTTTAGCGACCGCACCGGGGGCGGTTCTCGCTTCGGCTTAATCTACCGAGTCTGCAGCTCTTTCCGGAGCGCCCTCTCTTTGCTGGTCTTCCCAGCCTTCGGCAAAATACACCTCGGCACTCGAGGGGCCAAGGAGCTCCCGGCCCAGTATGTGATCAGCCGCTTTTTCGGCCAGCATGATCGTGGGTGCGTTGATATTGCCGTTGGTAACCGTAGGCATTATGGACGAGTCCACAACGCGCAGATTGCTCACGCCGCGCACCCGGCATTCCGAGTCGACCACCGCCATGTCGTCCTCGCCCATGCGGCAGGTGCCGCAGGGGTGGTAGGCGGTTTCGGCACCTTGGGCGACCCAGTCGTCTATTTCGTCATCGGTTTGCACGTCCTTTCCGGGCGAGACTTCTTCGCCGCGGTAGGGGTCAAACGCGGCTTGGGCGAAGAGTTCGCGCGTAAGGCGCAGCCCGTCCCGGTAAGCCTGCTTGTCGGCTTCCTCGGCAAGATAATTGAAAAGCATCCTGGGTGGGTCGGCCGGGTCGGCTGAGCGCAGCCAGACACGGCCGCGGCTCTTGGGCTTGTTTGCACCCAGGTGCGCCTGGAAGCCGTGCCCCTTGACCGCGCTTGAGCCGTCGTAGGCGATGGCGCCCGCGAGAAAGTGGTACTGAAGATCCGGCCATTTTAATCCAGGTCGGCTGCGAATATAGCCGTTGGCTTCGAATTGATTGCTCGCCCCTAGCCCGGTTTTGGTAAACAGCCAGCGTGCGCCTATCCAGCCTTGAGCAATCGGGTTGAGCCAGCCATTGAGGGTGATTTTCTGCGTGCAGCGCCGTTGAACCCAAACTTCGAGGTGATCCTGCAGGTTCTCGCCCACTCCGGGCAAATCCTGCACTACATCAATGCCGTGCTCGCGCAATTGCTCCGCTGGGCCTATCCCCGACAGCATGAGTAGCTTGGGCGAGTTGAAGGCACTGGCTGAAAGAATGACTTCCTTGCGCGCCCGCACCCGAAAGGTCTTGTCGCCTTGCTTGTACTCCACGCCAAGGGCACGCCGGCCGTCCATGATCACGCGCTGGGTTAAAGCGTGCATTTCCAGGTGAAGGTTGTCGCGCTTAAGGGCGGGCTTGAGATAGGCGTTGGCCGTGGAGGCGCGCACGCCGTTGCGCACGGTCATGTCCATGCGGCAGAACCCTTCCTGGCGATAGCCGTTGTAGTCATCGGACTTGCCGAAACCCGCCTCTTCACCTGCTTCGATTAACGCCCGGTAAAGCGGGTTGCGCATGTTGTTACCGTTGCAAACGCCCACCGGGCCACCGGTGCCCCGGTAGTCATCGGCGCCGTAGATACAGTCCTCGGAACGTTTAAAATAGGGTAAAACATCGGCATAACTCCAGCCTCGGGCGCCCAGCTCCGTCCATTCTTCAAAATCGCCCGCGCAACCGCGAACATGGGCCATGCCGTTGATCGATGAAGAGCCGCCGATCACTTTGCCCCGAGCCTGGTGCAGAGAGCGGTTGTTCAGGCCAGGCTCCTTCTCGGTATGCAAACCCCAGTCGAAGCGCGGTTTGTTCAAGGGGATGGAAAAGGCGAGAGGCATTTGGATAAAGACCGAGTTATCTTTGCCACCGAATTCCAGCACCAGTACTTGATGGGCGCCGTCCGCGCTCAGCCGGTCCGCCAACACCGAGCCAGCGGAGCCGGCGCCGACAATGACGTAATCAAACTCCCGGTCAAAGCCCTGTTCACTCATAATCTGCTCCTGCGGTTGTGCTGGTCGATGTATTCGTCAAACGGATTCAGAAACTGCGGGTAACGTTGACGACTAAACGCCCCTCGGCCAGGTCGGTGTCACCAATTAAGGCGGCCTTGGCGTCCTCAGTGTCATGCCAACGAAGTCCCAGGCTGAAATCGCCGAGGGTTTTACTAACCCCCAAGTCGTAGTAAAGATAATCCAGGCCGGCTCCGCCCCCGTGGAAGGTTTGTTTCCCGAGGCGGACCGAGGCATTCAGGTTCTCGGCGAACGCATGGCTTAGGGTCAGGTCGTAGGCGAGCCCTTCCACATCGTCCAGAAAGTCCTCCCCGAAATAGTTGGGCGCGTACCAGATGCTGGGACTGACGCTCAGATCCCCGCTGGTCCAGGTGCCGATCGCATAGAGCTCACTGTAGTCAAAGTCAGATTCAGAGCCCGGGTAGGTATAAATCCAGTAGCCCACATCGTAGCTGAGCCCGGTGTCGCCGATACTGTTGGCGAAGCCGATGTAGGGGTCCAGCTCCATGCTGTTGCCCGGGCCGCCGAAGTCGGTATTGGTGGCCCAGACTCCGGCGTAGAAGCCGCTATTGTGGGACCAGTTAATGTCTCCCTGGATCTGAGGCTCCTCGTTGGAGTTGGATATCCCCCGGAACATATAGTCACTGGCGATAGTGACGCTGCCGCCGAAGCTGCCAAAACTGGCGCGTTGATCTGTTTGCGCCTGCAGGGCAGCCCCGGCGCCCAGGGCCATAAGGCCTAGGATCACAGAGCCGAATCGGGCGCCTGAAGAAACTTCAAGGTGGTGGGTCTTTTCGCTGGGCATGGGAATTCCTCCCGAGGGTTGCTCGCCGGATGAAACACCTCCGGCGACTGGGTTATTCGCTGTCGCCGCTGCGTTGGTTCGGCATGGAGACATCGCCGGGAGTCTCCCGGCGCCGCTGCAGGTAGAACAAGTGACGCTCGTACTGATCGAGAATGTCCTCAACAATCTGGTCCTGGCTGTAGTCCATCAGGTCATAGCCTTGACCGCCTTCTTCAAGATGCACCTCAAGCTGGTAATAGGTATTGTGCTCGGTATGGGGCCTTATGGCGAAGGCGGGCACGGTCGCGCTACGGGGCCAGACTTGATAGGTAAAGCGTCCTTCCTCTCCCAGGTCTACATTCAGTTCCAGATGCCGGGGGTCATCGTCCCAGCCGGTGATCTCGGCTTTCACATCCCGTTCGCTCAGCTCGTGCTCGATCAGAGCCATGGCTGGTTTCACCGTATTCTCGAGAAAGCGTATGGCTTGTTTGTAGTCTGGGAAACTCATGGCTCGGGCCAAGCGCTGACGCCAACTGGGCGCTTTGCCGTCCCGACCGGAGTAGGCGCCCGCTGGTGCCAGATGTGCCCTGGGCCGTTTGAGCGATTCCGTCTTCAGGGCTTTGTAGAGACCTACCATCATCAAGAAAAGCACCACCGAGAAGGGCAGCCCCATGATCACCACCGTGCTTTGCAGGGCGTTCAAGCCGCCCGCCATAAGTAGGGCCAAGGTCAGCAGACCGATAATAGAGGCCCAGAGAATGCGCATCCAAACCGGCGCGTCACTGTTTACATCTTTGAGAATGGATGTGAAATTTGACAGCACCAGCGCGCCCGAATCCCCCGAGGTAACAAAGAACACCAGCGCCAGAATCGAGACCACAATGGTGGTAATCCCCGACCAAGGCAGGCTTTCCATAAACATATAGATGGACGATGCCGGAGTGTTCATGGCTTGCTCACCAAAAGACTCGGCGCCGTTCATAACCATGTCTATGGCGCTGTTACCCATAATGGACATCCACACCATCATGAAGGTCATGGGAAGGATGAGCGTGCCCACCGTGAACTGGCGAATGGTGCGTCCGCGCGAAATACGCGCGAGGAAGAGCCCCACGAAAGGCCCCCAGGCAATCCACCAGGCCCAGAAGAAAATGGTCCAGGCGTTAAGCCATTCCGTGGGCTGATCGTAGGCATAAGTGTTGAATGACATGTCGATAAAACCGGTGAGGTAATCGCCGACATTCATCACGAAGGCGTTCAGCAGAAAGAGCGTAGGTCCGGCGATCAACACAAAAATAACCAGGAGGGCGGCGAGCAGCATATTGAACTCGGAAAGCCGCCGTATGCCTTTCTCCACCCCGCTCACTGCCGACAGAGTCGCGAAGACCACAATCAACAGCACCAGAACGGCTTGTATTAAAGTGTTATCGGGCAGGCCGAATAAGGTGCTGAGGCCATAATTTAACTGGATAACGCCTATACCCAGGCTGGTGGCAATGCCGAAGACCGTGCCCAGTACCGCGGCAATGTCCACCACATGGCCAATGGGGCCGTGAATACCCCGGCCAAAAATGGGATAGAGCGCCGAGCGAATGGTCAGTGGCAACTGGTGCCGGTAACTGAAGTAGGCCAGAGACATGCCCACCAGGGTATAGATGCCCCAGCCGGACACCCCCCAGTGCAGAAAGGTCAGCTGCATGGCATGGCGAGCCGCTTCCACTGTGCCTCCTTCGCCCTGGGGCGGCGCCAGGAACTGAGACACCGGCTCAGCGATGCAGAAGAACAGCAGGTCAATGCCGATGCCGGCGGCAAAGAGCATGGATGCCCAGGAGACGACATTGAACTCGGGTTTGGAATGGTCGGGGCCCAGCCGAATATCACCGAAACGCGAGGCGGCGACAAAGATCACGAAGGCCAGATAGGCCAATACGGTGAGAAAGTAATACCAACCGAAGGTATCCGACACCCAGCCCAGCATGGTGTTGATTACGCCCTCTGCCATGTCTGTGAAGAACATGGTCCAGACCGCGAACAGCACGATTACAATGGATGAGCCGAAGAATACTGTTGGGTTGAGCCGGTCTCGGTTTTCTTCCGCTGGCGCTTGTTCGTCCATCGTGAAGACTCCTTGTTACCCGTAATAGGAAAGGGATACCGCTTATTTTCCCGCTCAGACTGGACTGCTTAACCTCGCCGAAATGCATTTTTGCTAAAGATGACGTTTTGAGTATAGAAGGCGCCTATATCCTTTGCCAGTCAATGGTTCGATTGTTAAACGTTAATGCACTGCGGTTTTAGAAAATAGGTTGATAATGACCACGCCGGTGACGATCAGAGCCATG